>JBCCPK010000008.1 GCA_039024915.1 Pseudomonadota bacterium | reverse complement strand
AGGTTACCGATCGCCGGCCCCGGAAGCGATAGTGCCCGCTGATCTAGCCTCCGCTGTGTGGAAACTCCAGCCAGATCAGCCTTCCATCGAGAGCAACGCCATGATTACATAGCAGGTGGCTGCGCCACCGGGGTCCCGTCAACATCGTGCGCACGGCGACCATGTACCAGATGACAAACACAGAGTTTGCGACAGGGTATTACCACTGGTTTTTCTTGATTCAGCCCTCGCCGCTTCCCGAAACGCTCATCGGAGCTGATCCCGGCTTTTATCTGAACAGTATTTTGAGCGCATGGGGCAGAAGTGGAACCGACGTTTTCCACCCAGATGCTTACCAGGAATATGCTGATGCGTTTGCTGACCCAAGCTGTATCAGTGCGACGTGCGAAGACTATCGCGCTGCTGCAACCATTGATCTCGAGCACGGCACCGAAGATTCAGGCAGAAAGATAGCATCGCCCTTGCTGCTGTTGTGGGGCGCGAATGGCCTGATCGGACGCTGGTATGATGTGCCAAGCTATGGTGGGAAAAGGCGGAACACGTAACAGGCAAGGGGCTGAAATGTGGACACTTTTTACCCGAGGAAGCCCCTAGAGAAACGGCAGACGCTCTAATCGAATTTTTCAGTTCTGATCATGTTCGCGGTGACGGTTGATCGTTGGCGGCTCGCCTTCGGAAGCGGTTTGCACCTCAAGCAACGTCTTCTGACGCCATCTTCTGCCTTTTGCTGTCACCGGATCATCGATCAGCCGGGAACGGGCATGCCGGTTTCATGTCGAGAACCCTCCCGCAATACGATCTAGAAGGAAGTCACCCATGAAATCAGTAAGCCTTGCGGAGAAGCTGGGACAGTTCTCGACGCATTGGGATCCGCATGTCGTGGCTGACTACAATGAGAACGATGTGATGGTGGTGAAGTTCATAGGAGAGTTTCCATTCCATAAGCACGACACCACCGACGACTTTTTCTATGTCTTGGAAGGCGAGATGCAGATGGATATTGAAGGACAGCCCTCTCACACCGTCAAAGCCGGTGAGCTGTTCGTTGTACCCAAGGGCGTTGTCCATCGGCCGCGAGCAGAAAATGAAGTGAAAGTGCTGCTGATCGAGCCAAAAGGGGAGCCCAATTCCGGTGACGCTGATCGCGAGGCTGCGCCAAAACCGCGCATTTGATGGGGTTTGGCCGTATTCGCGGGCTTCCCGCTTCTATCTGGAGGGCGTGCGCCAACCTGCACAGAGCTTTCGGTGCCCTGAAGGAGCCTCTCAGCCGATCAGCGGACTGCGCCGCTCCAACATCGTGACGTCACGCCAGCGGCCCGCAAGCAGACCATAGCCCATTTGTCCAAGCTTGCGCCTAGTGCCGACGACTTGAAAGCCCAAGCCTTTGTGGAGCAGCAAACTGGCTCTGTTCTCCGGGAAAATCTGGGCCACCAGCGTCCAGTAACCCGCCCGCTCTGAAGCGACGATCATCTTTGCCATAAGGTGTCGTGCGATGCCCTGCCTTTGTCTGGCGGGCGCAACGTACACGGAGATCTCTCCGACGCCTTGGTAGACCGCACGAACGCTAGTCGGGGCGACGCCGCACCACCCGGCGATGTCATCGCCATTTTGCGCGACCAGAGCCAATCCGCGCCCAACCATAAAGCTGGCCACAAAGCTCTCCCAGTCATGCGGGGTTTCGCGAAAGGACGCATGCCCGGTTGCGAGACCCTGAGCATCGATCGTCGCGATGGCAGCAGCATCGCTTTCGAAGGGCGCCCGGATCGTGAGCGCCGTCATGCCCACAGCGCGACGGCCAAGAGCAGCACTGCCATGCCGACGACAGCCTGCAGAACCGCGCCACCTGTCAGGATGAAGATCGCGCGCCATTCATTGTCTTCCGTCGCCAGCGCGTCACGGCGAACGAGCCAATAGAAACTGTCATTGGGAAGGATTGCGATAAACGATCCAAGACATATCGCGAAGACGGCGGCGGTACTGCTCATGCCACTGGCGACCACGATCGGACCGGCAACGGGAGCAACCGCAGCGAAGGTGGCCATGGACGAGCCCTGAGCCAGCTTGAATAAGACCGATAACGTAAAGAGCGCGACCAGTGTCAGCATGCCACTCCCAGTCGGTACCAGCCTGTCGAGCGGCACCATCCCTGTGAGGATTGCGCCGAATGCGCTGGCTGCACCGATAACCAACAACAACGATGCGGTCCGCCGGACGGCGCTATCGAGACAATCGCGCCGTATGCCTGGGGGCATCTGCAGCAATGCTAGAACCGCAGCACACATCAGCGCGCCCTTCGGCAAAAGAAGGAAGTCGACCAGACCCGATCCCGTGCTGTCGATGACCCCGCCCGCAAGCAGCAGCACCGACATCAATACGAACGGAGCGAAGGTGATGAGAAGGTTTTGGTCGCTTGGCAGCGCCCGTTCACCAGGCTCTGCATCTGGAAGCCTAAACGTCACGCGTCCCCAAATGACGCCCATGATCCAGACCGGAAGCGCGAGCAGCAAGCCATAGACAAACAGCAGGATCGGTTCGCTACCGACCGCGCCGGGCACGCCGAGACCCAAGGCAACAATCAGCGGCCCCGCAGGATAAAGGAGCTTGAACCCAGCATAGGACCCGAACGCGACGTCCAGCTTCTTTCGACCTGCCGCCGGAGCCAAGGCGGCATAGGCCGTATCAGGACAGATCATTCCAGCACCTGCAACCGGCGAAACGATTGCAGCCGTCCGCCCTGCGGCAACAGACCCAACGTTTCTTTTTGTGAGCGCAGCCGCCAAGGTGAAGGATGGCAGAAGGATCAGTGCGAACTCACCGAGTGCACGCCCGAAGCCGGTGTTGAAGCCTGCGACAACATCATTGGCGCCTAAGCCGCCACCCAGGCCAAGCGCTAGCGTAAGAAGCACCATCCAGACCACCAGTGGCAGATCCGGTATGAGCCGTTTCGGGCGAACAGCCATTGCGCCTATCGACGAGGTATCGGTCAAATGCGTTGCCTTCCACATCTTGAGTTCAAATCATGCTACTCTGATAGGAAGCCAAGCCATAATGAGAAAAGTTGAGTGCCAGCATGCATCTGACTCATGCCAAACCGCCCTTGCGATCCTTGCAGGTCTTTGAAGCTGCTGCGCGCTTGGGCAGTTTCACGGCCGCTGGTTCAGAACTTGGCATCACGCAAAGTGGTGTTTCGCGGCAAGTGTCCGATCTTGAGGCCACCCTTGGCGTTTCTCTGTTCACCCGGAATGGCGCGCGGCTGACCGTAACTCCAGCGGGAGCGCGTTTGGCGGGTCAATTGTCCGATGTCTTGTCTCGAACCTGGTCCGCTGTGGCCGACGCGCGCCGTTCTGAGCAAGTCGTCACCCTGTCCATGCTGCCCTCAGTGGCAGCGCGATGGTTCGCGCCACGACTTGGTGCGTTTTTGCAAAGCAATCCTGGGATCGACTTGCGCATCGCTGCCTCCCGGCATCTGGTGGATTTTGCCGCCGAGGGGGTGGATGCCGCCATTCGCTACAGCCCTTCCCCATCCGGCCAACTGGAAGCGGTGAAGCTGGGGGCCGAAACGGTCACGCCCGTTTGCTCTCCGGATTATCGGCGCACGTTGCATTTGAACGCACCAAGCGATCTCTATCGCGCGACGCTACTGTGTGGCGACATCCCAGAGGATTGGCAGGCTTGGTTCCGTGCGGCACGGTGTGAAGAACCGCCGCCACCCGGCCCGCGATTAGGAGACGATGCCGCGATCCTTCAGGCGGCCGTGGAAAGCCAGGGGGTCGCACTTGGGCGGTCGAAGCTCGTGCAGGACGACATCGCCGCCGGGCGACTGATTGCGCCCTTCAACGTTTCCCTGGATGCCAGTTACGCGTACTGGTTCGTTCGACCAACGGGCATCCCGACAACACAGGCGGTGGAAGCTGTTCAACGCTGGCTACAGGAGCAATTCAGGGGCCAGACGTGAAGCGAAGACAGTGCTGGAACGTTTTCCGGACTATAGCCACATCGTGTGTCAACGGCCTCGCCCAGTTGGATCATTTTGGCCGCTGAGCCCAGCGCTCAACCGCACGAAGGCCAAGCCCGCGATCAGTACGATGAGGGCCAGCCAAATGGTGATCTGTTAGGTCTCCCGATAGAAGACGGGCCGAACAGAACGTCTGATACGGTCACGATGTAACCGGCTTGCGACGTAAACACTGGACCCGCCTGACCAACAGACAGACAAAGGCGAGACATCCAAACAGGTGAAGAACTGCGCCGGAGTGGCCGTCATGTCTGCGTCGGCCCTGTTTCAGAACAGGCCGATATCACCATCCGCGTAGGCGAACTCGCAGGCAGCAGCCAATAACAGCATTGGTGCAGCCGGAACGGCAATCCGTACCCAGAATCCGTGCGCTGCTGATTTCAGCCCAAGCCAACCCGCCACCCAACACCAGATAATGAATGGCCGTGGCTTGGGTATTGGGTCTTTGTGACAGGTTTCTCGGCTTCAACAGATGATCAAATGACCACTTGGAAGCTAGACCAAACGCAACGATCGCTGGTGCAGGCCACCTGCCGCAGCCTGAAAACGCAGTTCCGTGTCGGAGGTGGCGCTCGCCTTTCTCACGTGAGCACAATGCTCTTCAAGGGACCCAGTTGGCGCCAGACCCTCGTTTCCAAGGCTATCGAGACCGGTTGCTCAAATAGAATGCGATCTCTGCGCCTCGTTGAGCCATGCGCTCGGGCTGACACCCGTTACCCGCAGGAACTCGCGGTTGAAATTTGATTTAGTGTTGAAGCCAGACGCCAACATCGCCGTTGTTATGGAATCCCCGCTCAGCATGGCCCGCTGCGCTTCGCTTACTCGCGCCTGATTGATATATTTGGAGACATTGCCGCCGGTTGCGCGATTGATCGTCGCTGATAGCGATTTGGCGGGTATGCCGATCTGCCGTGAAAGCCGGGTCAGTGTGAGATCGGCGTCGAGATAGGGTTTGCGCTCCCTCATGTAGGTCTGGATGCGATCCCAAAGGTCGGGGTCAGCGACTTGCCGCGCATGCTGCGGTGCAGGGCCATCATCAGCGATCGTCTGCAGATGATATGAAAGGCTCAACAAGCCGATGATGAGCAAGTTGCCGACTGAGAAGACACTTATGATCCACGGCTTGAGCTCGCCGTACCCGGCAAACTGTGTCGCGATGATCAAGACGTCACTGAAGGCGGACGCGATCAAAAGCGCGCCGATCGCGCGCCAGATACGCGCGGTCAGATCACCGCTGGCCAAAAGCGCATTCGGCTGAGTATCCGCCCCGGCTTTCGCGGAGTGCAGGATGAGGACTCCATAAAACACAAACAGCCCGGGCAGAAGCAGATCGATGGCGTGCGGCAGGATGAAGAGCGCCGCTAGAACGGCTATCGGACCGAGCACTTGCGGGGTGCCCGTTCGCCAGTTCGTATCGCGATACGCGATCCACGCCGCCGCCGGGACCAACGATGCTGTGATGGGCTGCACCAAACTCAAACCCGGAAAGCCGTAGTGTTGGTTCAGCGCGATGATAAGCGACTGCGCGGCACACAGGATCAGCAGCAGCACCATGGCATCTGCCCGTCCCCGCTGCTGCCATAGACGCAGGCTTGCGAAGGCCAGCACCAGGGCGACGAAAATCGGTATTGGAAAGGTCGGCATCGTTTTCCGTGACTAGGGTGCGGCAGGGAATAGTCCCAGATCCGGATCGTGGCGACCTAAAACCGGATCTAGGACGCCGGTGGCCTCCTTGTTGGTGTTGAAACAGGCTCAAGCCCCTTTCTCATGGGAGAGCACGATGAGACTGATCCTCGCCGCAGCTGCGCTAACCGTTTGCGCTTTGAGCGCCCAAGCCAATGAACCAGGCTTACACATCACCGAAGTGTACTTGCCTCACCACGAAGACGCTGCGCGCGTCGCGATCTGGTATCCAAGTGCGCCGACCGAGCAGCCATCCATGTACGCGAGCAATCCCGTGTTCGAAGGCCTCCCTGCCTACTTCGATGCTCCTTTAACGGCCGGGAAACATCCGATCGTTCTGTTCAGCCATGGCATGGGTGGAACGGATCGCTCGCAGGCTTGGTTGGGTGCCTCACTAGCGGAAGGCGGCGTCATTACCGTTTTGGTCAACCACCCCAATTCGACCTGGGGCGATTTCGACATGTCGGAAGGGGTGGCGCACTGGACGCGCGCTCAAGATATGAGTGCGGCCCTTGATGCGATTGTCGAGCATCCACGCTTCGCGGGCGGGCTCGACATGTCGCGGGTCATGGCGGCTGGCTTTTCCTTCGGTGGGTGGACAGCACTTTCCCTTGGTGGCGCACGAGGCAATCATGCTGGGTTCGTCGAGGCCTGTCGGGCTTTGCCGAAAATGGAAGCCTGCGGCCTGCTTTTGTCCGAGGGCGTCGCCATGCAAGCCATCGATCCGTCCTTGTGGAATGCAAGCTACGTCGATGCCCGGGTCACGCACGTTACCGCCATTGATCCGGGCTTTGTCTGGGGGCTCGAGCCATCAGATGTTGCAGGTCTCGTGCCCTCAGTGCTCCTGATCGGCTTCGGCGGTGAGGGTGATCGGATGCTGGCTACTGACTTTGGCTTGAGCGGCTTATCTGGTTTCCTGGAGGATGCGCGGATCGAGCAGTTCGAGCCCGCCTACCACTTCAGCGCGATGCCGATATGTACCGCTGCTGCCGAAGCTATCCTGGCGGTGGAGGACGACGATCCGGTCTGCACGGACCCGGATGGATCGGACCGCGCTGAGATCCACGATAGGATCGCGAAATTGATGCTGGAGCAACTTGGCCTTTAAAGGCAGACACAAAGGCCTTAGCGCTTCAAGCAGTCAGGCTGAGCCGAAACGCTCTTGGTAGCGCTTTGGTGAAACACCCATCCTCTCTCGAAAGGTGCGTCGGAAGCTTTCCGCGGACCCAAAGCCGCAAGCTTCCCAGATGTCGGATAAGGGTATCGTACCCTCTTCTAGCAGCTCGGTCGCGCGGATAACGCGTTCCGAGCGGAGCCAGTTGAGAGGGGTCTGGCCGACCTCCTGGTCGAAGCGGCGCGCCAACGTTCGCTCGCTCATCGCGGCGCTTTTTGCCATCCGCTGGACGGACCAGCTCTCGTCGAGAGTGCTTCTCACCCGGTCCTGGAGCATCCCCAAGTTCGAGCCGACCCGCAGTGCGGGCACGGGACGCGGTATGAACTGGCGCTGTCCGCCGTCTCTTTGCGCGGGTAAAACCAAGCGTCTTGCAACACTGGCGGCGACGCGCGCGCCATAGTCTTGCCTGATAATGTGCAAGCCCAAATCGAGGCCAGCGGCTGAGCCGGCAGATGTGTAGATGCGGTCATCCTCGACATACAAGACATCACTGTCGACCGTGATCTGCGGATGTTTGGCGGCGAGTTTTTCGGCGTAGCGCCAATGGGTTGTCGCGCGTTTGCCGTCCAACAAGCCCGACGCGGCCAGGACAAAGGCTCCGGAGCAGATCGATGCTATCCGAGCACCCCTTCGGTGGGCGTCCTGCAGTGCTGTGCACAGCTGTTCGGGCACATCTTCGTCAGCGCCACGCCACCCGGGGACGAGGATCAAGTCCGCTTCGGCAAGGCGCTCTAAACCGCTCTCTGCTTCAAAGGTGATCCCTCCCATAGCGCGCGCAGATCCAGGTTCGGCGCTGACAGTCGTGAACCGGTACCAAGCATCAAATTCCGGTCGCGGGAGAGCGAAAAGCTCAACGGCGATGCCAAATTCGAAGGTGCACAATCCATCATACAGAAGAACGCAAACAAGCGGTTCGGAGGACGGTGTGTTGGGTGCAACAGGGATCATGGCAGAAAACGACCTGACAATGTCATTTCTGCCAGTACTTGTTCCCCGATCCGTGTGGCAAGCCATGGGCATCAACAAAATTGGAGATGAACACATGGCCACTGAGATGGATCTTCTTACAGCTATCGACACCTATTTCGATGCGATCCACGACTGCGATACTGCTAAGCTTGATGCGGTCTTTCACGAAAGCTCCAACCTGTTTGATGCAGATAAGGGTGAGATTTTTGTCGAACCGATCGAGAGTTTCAGTCGGGACATTGGGTCCCGTACCTCGCCGGCAAGCGTCGGGCAAAGCCGAGAAGCCGAAATCCTCATGATCGACTATTTGTCCCCGATCAGCGCGACGGTCAAAATCCGCATCCGCGCGCATCAAAACGTATTCGTCGATCACTTGGGGTTTTTGAAAGGCCTGGACGGCTGGAAGATTGTGTCCAAGATCTGGCATCTCGAGGCGGTGGTCGACCAGGCTGTTTGAAAGAAAGCACCGAAAAGGTATCCGGCGGTGATTGGCGTGAGCCCTCGACGACTAAGGGTGGAAATCGTCTAGCCCTTCTACGCTTTGCCATTCGATATCGGGTTGCTGTCCGATAACGCTGTGGGGATTGTCATCGCCGTCGTTGATGCAGTGGCCGAAGCGACCCTCATCGAACTCGACTGTCTCTTTGAACTTTGGCATCTGGTACAGTGACCGCGTGAAACGCCATAGATTCGGGTAATCGACCAGGCGTCGTCCCGTGCAGCGGAAGTGCATTGCGTCCACCGTCGGCGTCCCCCGATTTCAGGCCATCGCCTTGAACGCGTGGCCCGCCCGCCTATCGCCCGGTGATTAGCATACCGATGTTTCGGTCCGCCTCGATGAATGTAGCCGGAACGCCACTGGTACCCGGCAGCGACACCCAAGATCGCCGCTGCAGGTGATCCCTCCAATTTTTGCTCTTGCCCTCAAGTGCACTTGAGCCCTTACGGAGGCCAGCTCGTCCCTATTTTCGAGCAGCGCGATGCCTCCAAACCAGCCGACCTCTTCACGAACCGCCCTTGCCAAACTGATCAGTGCAACTGGCTTAAGCAATGTTGCGGACGGGATTGCGCTGGTCGTTTGGGCTTGGCTCGCCTCTCTGCTGACGCGAGACCCCATCCTAGTGGCGATCTTACCGGTGGCGCTTCGTATTCCGTGGCTACTGCTTTCGATCCCTGCCGGCCTCATCGTCGATCGCACAGACCGCAGGCGGCTGATCCTCGCCATGGATGCGCTACGCACCGTCGGCTTCGGTCTGGCTGCAGTTTCGGTTTGGATGGCGCAGCCGTTTCAACCACCAACAAACAGCGGAACAAGCGAACCCACCCTATTTGCAATTCTGGTTGCCTGCGCCGTCCCCATTGGAGCTGCGGAGGTGTTTCGCGACACCGCGACGCAATCGATACTCCCCGCGATCGTGCCCGAAGCCGATCTGGAGCGTGCCAACGCGCGGCTCTATTCCGCAGAGTTGGTTGGCAACGCCATGCTCGGTCCAGCCGTTGGCGCGTTCTTGATTGCATGGATCGTATGGGTTCCGTTCGCGGCGAACGCGCTTTTGGTCCTGGCCGCCCTAGGGGTGCTTCACACCCTAAAGGGTCAATTTACGCCCGCTCAGCGGGCTGAGCGGAATTGGAAAGAGGAGCTTGGCGAAGGTTTCGACGTTCTTCGCCAGAGCCACTTCTTGCGGGTTCTGGCTTGGGCGACGGCCGTTTGGAACTTCTTCCATCAGATGGTTATCATCGCCCTCATTCTGCATGTGCAGGAGAACCTTGGGCTCGACGCTCGGTTCTACGGCCTCGTTCTTGCGGCGGGCGCTGGCGCTGGCGTCGCTGCTGGCTTCATTGCCGAGCGGGTGATCAGAAATCTCGGCCCAGGCCGGACGGCGCAATGGTCGTCGCTGGCTTCCGCCATCGCGTTTGCGGGCATCTGCTTTGCGCCCGATGGGCTCACTCTTGCTTTCGTCCTCATGTTCTTCGAGTTCAGCAGCGTCTTTTGGAATGTAGTTTCGATCTCATACAAGCAGCGGACCATCCCCGACCACCTGCTCGGTCGAGTGAACGGCATCTATCGGCTGCTTTCCTGGGGAATGATGTCTCTTGGTCTCCTCGGTTCAGGCCTGCTTGTCCGGATGGTCGAAGGGTTCGCGGCGCGCGAGACCGCTCTGCTGGCTCCCTTCTTGGCGGGCGGCGTGGCGGTCTTGGTTCTCACCGCGGTGATATGGAAGGATCTGCGCAAAGGTTTCGGAGATGGCTAGCTGCCGGAGAAGAGCGTTGTGCCCAGTAACGTCGATGCCAGTCCCTTGCGTTCGTCGGGCAGCGTAACGCGGCCGACTTTCCCCGCACCTGAGTGTTTACAGTCTGATGAAACCCTCAACTATCTCCAACAAGGTTGATGAGCCATCCCAATGGACGGCTTGCCAGCCCGCTGCGCGCGCACGGTCAACATTTGCGATGGTATCATCGATCAGCAAAAGCTGATCAGGGTCATGGCCAATGGCCTTTGCGGCCCGGCGGAAGAATTCAGCCTGCGGTTTGCGAAAACCCAGCTGGCCGGAAAACACAATCCCATTCACTTCCTGCGAAAGCTGCATGTCTTCCATCAGGTATCGCGCCCTCATGCGCTCCTGGTTTGTTGCAAGATAGATCGGGACGCCCATTCGCCTTAGTCGTCGGCAGTCTGCAAGAACGGCCTCGACAATGCGAGAATCCATCCTGAACCAGTAGTCTACCAAGTCCGTCGCTTTAACGCTGGGCGCGATCTTGGCCATGGTTCTTTCAAGTGCGGGCAAGAGCTCCTTTTCGCCCACGACAATCGAGGACCAGTCTGCGGCAAAGAACTCACTCACAAGAGCTTGAGATGAAACGCCCAGATCCTCAAACAGCGAATGGTCCCATCGGCGTCCATCGCTGGGCCGGCCATCAACAAGAACGCCGTCAACATCGAGCATGACGCATTTTGACAACTGGTTCGCCTTTCTCGATCGACCAACTGTTGTTCGCCTATACCATCGTGCTGATGGCAGGGCTCAAGTTAGATGATTTGCTTGCACCCAGGCTTGGCAGAAAAGAAAGGGCGAGCCAATGAAGCGGTCCATGTGGCTTGCCACCAACCCCGCCTGAAAACCTCATTATCAATGATGAACGAAAAGAAGGTGACGTACAGCATCGTCGATGTGTTCACGCGAAAGCGTTTCGCGGGGAACCCTGTTGCCGTCATTCATGACGCACGTGTTCTGAGCCCCGAAGAGATGCAGAACGTAGCGTGCGAGTTCGGTTTCTCCGAGACAACCTTTATCTTGCCGCCTGCGTCGGACGCACACGCCGCACAGGTCCGGATTTTCACCCCATCTACGGAGATCCCTTTTGCAGGCCATCCAAACATTGGCACCGCCTTTGTGATGGGCCGTGAGGTGACAGCCGCGGTGCAACCTCTTCCAAGAGAGGCTGTGTTCGATGAAATGGGCGGCGACGTATCGGTTTGGCCGACTTGGGAGGATGGAACGGTCGTTGGGGCCGAGATCGAGGCACCGCAAGCGTTGGAAAGACTGGGTCCCGTTGACCCTCAAATGGTGGCGAGGTGCCTTGGCCTATCCAAGGGGCAGATTGGGAACACCCGCCTCCCACCTATCGTGGCGTCCGTTGGGTTGCCCTTCGCCTTCGTGGAACTCGACAGTGCTGATGCGCTCGCATCCGTTACCTGCGATGTTCAGGCTTTCAAGGAAGCGGCAGCAAAGGGTCCCCAAACAGTCGATGACTTTGCCATTTGCGCTTTCGTAGTCGTCGAAAGCAAGGGAGCGGAGATCGCCGTTCAGTCTCGTGTTCTCTCCCCCTCTGGGCCATCTGCCCGAGGATCCAGCGACGGGTAGTGCATCAGCGGCGCTGGGCGCGTTGTTGGCCGATGCGATGGGCATCGCTCGTGCCGAGCTTGAAATTGTTCAGGGCCTTGAGATGGGACGCCGCAGCGAGATAGGCGTAAGGGTCTTGGCGCCTTGTGGCCCGGTACGCATTCGCGGGTTCTGCGTTGAGGTATGCGTGGGCGAGATGCGCATTTAGTTGCGTCAAGCTCCATCGCTCCAAAGGTGAGGCGCTAAAGCAAGTGAGCACCGGCCCCGCGACCGGCCAGATGGTCGTCGTCATTGAAGAGCGCGCATTTTGAGATGCTGAGGCAACCGCATCCGATGCAGTCGGTCATTTTATCGCGGAGCGATGTCAGTTGATCGATCCGCCGTGTCAGGTCATCGCGCCAGGCCGCTGAAAGCTCGCCCCACTCTTCGATACTGGGCGACTTCTCTGCCGGAAGCACTGAAAGGCTCTGCTTGATGTCCGCAAGCGAGATGCCTGCCGTTTGCGCCACCTTGATGATCGCAATCCTGCGCAAAACCTCACGTTGGTAGATCCGGTGGTTTGCTGCATTGCGTTCAGAACTGATCAGCCCTTTCTCTTCGTAGAAATGCAGGGTGGAAACGGGCAACCCACTTCTCGCGGCTACTTGGCCAACGGATAACGCTCTGACCGGCATATAAAATCCTCCCTAACCTCAACTATACTTGAGGCTAGAAAGAAGGTGCGGTCAAGAGCGGACGCTCGCGCCAAAATTCCGATGCCCGGTTGCGGTCTTTAGATACTCAGCAGAGACGTTTGCGAGCTGCCTGGGGAATGCGGACGCGACACGGTTGCTCGGGCTGACCAAGGCTGGTTATTCTGAAAACCGGTTGTGCCATGCTGCCAGAAACTGCCTCAATTCGCGAAGCTTTAGGTTGCCGCCCAAATCGTCCTAGAATCCTGCAGGTCATACGCTGTTCGGCGTTCGACTTGAACGGCGCGTGGCTGTGTCAGGCACCTGCGCAACAGCGAATCTTCCAAGAACCAGTTTTTTGGAAGGCACCCGTAGAAGGCCCCTTAACGGTCCCCTTGCGCACGTTTTGCGTGCGAAAATCAAAGTCGCCGCTAACCTCCTGCCACTTGCTGGCGGTGACGAGGGTAACCAAGGTGGCGGCTTCCAATTTCTCCACCATTGAGTTTACAGAATTGTATAGTTGCGAAAAGGCTGGCTTGAGATTGAGCGCCTAGTTTTGCTTCAGTTTAAAGCTGGAGCCCCCAATGTCGAAAAGACCCATCGTGATCGCGGTCACGTTCGTCTTGGCCCATATCGCTTTTGTCGCGCCATTTGTTCCCCTCGTAAACATTCTCCCAGCAGGCCTCGGCGCCCTGTCCATGTCATCCATGGCGCTGACACTGATCCTCGCGGCGCGATGGCGGATCGTCGACTGGCTGATGGGTGGACCTGACAAGTCTTACGTGGCCCACCGCTGGCTTGGTTTCTTGGCCCTTGGCGGCGCGTTGGGCCACTGGGCACTGGCGTCATCGGTTGGCGCTGGGGTTTTACCGATGCTGGCCGAAAGTGGGGAGGGCGTCGGTACCGTCGCGGCCTTTGGGCTGATCATCATGACAGCGGCCGCCTTGGTGCGCGCGATCCCCTATCACGTGTGGAAGGCGAGCCACATGTTGATGGGTCCCATCTTCCTGCTCGCGGCCTACCATACCTTTTTTGTTGCAAGCCCGCTTGCTGTGGGTGCTGCTCCGTGGACGCTTATGGCGATCGTTTCGGCCATCGGATTGGCGGCCTGGGCCCAGACGTTGTTGCGCAAGCGGACGCCCACGCGGCTGGTGACTGTTGAACGCGCCGAACCCTTCGACGGCGGTATGGATGTGACGCTTCGAGCAGTTGCGCCTGCGCCATTGCTGGCTTTTCGACCAGGCCAGTTCGCAACGCTGGCGAATAATCATGCTCGAGCCGAACCGCACCCGTTCACGATCGCGGGAGGAGATGGGTCGTCTCGCCGCTTTATCATTCGCGCTGCAGGCGATTGGACCAGCGATTTCGTTCGCAACGTTTCAATCGGCGACGAGTTGCGGCTCGGCGGAGGTGCCGGACGGTTCCTGCCCCAGATCGGTGTAAAGCGGAGCGAGCAGCTTTGGGTAGCTGGTGGCGTTGGTATTACGCCGTTCCTAGCGTCCCTCGAGCATATGCAGCCCGATAGCGGCCCACGCGTCACGCTGATCTACTGCATTCGCTCGCGCGAGAGTGCCGGAGCAATCAATGATGTGGAGCGGCACGCAGCTCGTTTGCCGCAAGTGGATCTTGTCGTGCTGTTTGATAGTGGCGGCGAGCGTTTGACCGAAGGCCGCTTGGCGAGCATCGTCCGGGCGATGGCGAGAGACACGCAGGTCTACTTGTGTGGACCCGAAGGCCTGAAAACGCTGGTGAAAACAGTCTGGATAGCTGCTGGTATGAACGGGCGCGTCCACACCGAACGCTTTGACTTCCGTGGTGCATACGGCATCAACGATCTGATCTATATCGGGCAGCCAGTGTTGAATGTGGCTCAACAATGGATTGCCGGGAGAAAAGGTCTCACCCATGCGGTTGCTGGTTCTTGAAGATGACGGGACCCTTGGGCCGTGGATGGAAAAGGGGCTGACCGAAGCGGGGCACGTCGTCGATCTGTTCGCTGATGGGAAGCAGGCGCTGGCGGCGGCCATGCGGCACGACTACGACGTGTTCGTTCTCGACCGGATGGTTCCTGGCCTTGATGGGTTGTCTGTTCTGAAGTCACTACGCCAAGCGAAAATCGCTGCGCCGGCAATCTTCGTCACCGCCCAAGGGGACGTTGATGATCGCGTTGAAGGTCTCCTTGCGGGCGGCGATGACTATCTGACGAAGCCCTTCGCCTTCAGCGAATTGCTTGCACGTATAGAGGTCATCACGCGCAGGCAGACTGGAAACCAAGAGCGGTCCTCAGAGCTTACCAAAGGTGACATGTCGATTGATCTGCACAAGCGGACTTGTATCCGGCAGGGCCAGGCCATCGACCTCAATCCAAAAGAGTTTCAATTGCTGGAAGTATTCATGCGGTCGAACGGCCGCGTTCAGACACGGACCATGCTGCTTGAAAAGGTTTGGGACATGCATTTCGACCCCACCACGAGCGTGGTGGAAACGCACATCAGCAGGCTGCGTGGCAAAATTGAGAAGCCATTTGGCGATACATTGATCCGAACCATTCGCGGGGCGGGGTATGTTTTTCGACCGCGCTAGAGCGACGCTAAGCCTTTCCGCGGTTCGGCACACGCTCTGGCTGCTGTGCCTGTTTTCATTGATAACCCTCGTCGCCTGGGGTGGGACTTACTGGCTTGTTCAGCGCGAGATGCTGCGTGCGGTTGATGAGCGGCTGATCATGCGCATGCAGGTTGCGCAGCAGGCCCTGGCGCGAGGGGAAGCTCTGCCGGACCCAGGGGTTGGGCAGACCGCCGAAATGACCAACGGATCGTTTGCTGAGGGCTTTAAGACGATCGACAGCGCCGCGCCGCGTAGCATCGAATTCCGCTACTTGGTTCGCATGAGCCCACAGGGCCAAATCCGATTGGGTGAGAACACCGAAAGGCAGGAAGAGCTTCGCGACATCCTAGCCGGTGGGATGCAGTTGACGTTTTTCGCCACGCTGATTGCCAGTGCCTTTGCTGGGCTGTGGCTCGCGCGTCGCAGTCAGGCGCGGCTTGGTGCGATCAACCTGGGTTTGGCACGAATTGCACAAGGCCAGCTCAACACACGCATCAATCTTTCCGGGCCGAAGGATGACCTGTCTCTGCTCGCCAAACGGATCGACATGACCGCCGAACGGCTCGAAGACGCGATGACCCAGATGCGTGTGCAATCATCGAACATCGCCCACGATCTCCGTACGCCGCTGGCACGCTTGCGCGCAAAGCTGGAGACGAGCCTCGTCCGCCTCGCCGAAGAAAGAAGGGCGGTAAGCGAGGATGAACTGGGACAGGCGCTTGAGCAAATCGATCAGATCACGGCGACGTTTGAAGCCCTGCTGCGCTTGGCGCGCATTGAGAGTGGGGCGGGGCGCGAGGCGTTCGCCGAAGTTAATCTCATGGACTTGATACGCCGTCTTGAGGAGACCTTCCGACCGGTCGTTGAGGCAAACGGTAGGGTTCTTCAGGTCGAAGCGGCAGACGCTGCAGCGATCAGCGGGGATGATGACATGTTGGTCCAGCTTTTTGCCAACCTTCTGCAGAACGCCCTTCGCCACGGCGTTGGTGGTAAGACGGTGCGGATACGTGTTTTTGGCACGCATATTTCGGTAAGCGATGATGGGCCGGGCATCCCCTTTGCTGAGCGCGAAAAAGTCCTGCAGCCGCTTTACCAACGAGAGACAACCCGTCAGGGCGAGGGCTTCGGCCTCGGCCTGTCGCTTGTTCGCGCTGTCGCCGATCTTCACGGGGCAACTCTGTCGCTTGCCGATGGTCCTAACGGGCAAGGGCTGACGGTTTCGCTGCGATTTCCCGAACTTACAAAACTGTAAAGCTGGTGCGAGGCACCGGCAAAGTTGGGTGATTAGCTTCACGCTATCGGCGGAGCATGTGTTCTGCCCCTTAGCCTGGAGCCTGATATGATCACCACGTCAAAGCCATTCGCCTTTGCTCTTGCCCTCGGCATGCTTGCAGCGCCTTTGTCGGCGCCTCTGGCGTTGGCCCAAACATCACCGCAAGCGCCCACCATTTCCGTTGAAGAGGCCATTGCCATCGCCCTGGAAGCGCAAACGGGGACAATTGGTGAGGCTGAGCTTGACCAGTTTGAGGGTCGAGCGGCCTACGACATTGAGGTGGTCAATGCAGCCGGTGAAGAGATCGAATTCAAGGTCGATGCCGAGACCGGTGAAATTTTGAACCAGTGGACAGACGACGATCCGTCCGATGACCCTGTCGCTGGCTCTGACACAGACGGTTGAGCCGCGCCCTTAGAAACAAAACTTTCTGGAATGAAATCTCATGAACCGTTTGAAGCATGCTGCCTTAACCGTCGCTAGTTTGGTCCTCGCTGCGGCCGCTTTCGCATTCTTTGCGAGCGTTGGTCTGGCTGTCGTTGGAGTGTTGGCCTTTGTCGCTCTGCTAGGCGGCCTTGCAGCTTTTATCGCGACCGCGTCGGCGGCCAAGCAAACCACCATCGACGTTTGATGAAACGCAAACCTGGATGATGGCATGAACCGACGTGAGTTCTTGATCGGAAGCACCGCTTTGGGCGTGAGTGTGGCCAGTCCAATCCAAGCGCAAGGTGCAACTCGTGCGCTTCCGCTGCCGCCACTGACCGATCTCGTCGACGGGATTGGAAACCGTGTCCCCCTTCTGTTGGCGCCTTCCACCCATGACTTTGGAAACGGCGCTATCAGCCAGACCTTCGGGATCAACAGCAGCTATCTTGGGCCGGTGATCCGCGCCCAGCAGGGTCAAACCCTGCCGCTTGACGTTACGAACACCATTGGTGATGTCGTGGCTTTGCATTGGCACGGATTGCACGTGCCCGGCAGCGTTGATGGTGGTCCGCATCAGGAAATTGAAGATGGCGGGACATGGTCACCTGATGTGTTTATTGATCAGCGCGCCTCCATGAATTGGTTTCACTCGCATACCCACGGGAAAACCGCGCGGCAAACCTACAATGGGCTTGCCGGGGTCTTGTTGGTCGAAGACGAGGCGAGCCTTTCTGCCGACCTGCCGAAAACCTATGGCACTGACGACTTCACCATCATCCTGCAGGACAAGGCCTTCAATGGTGCTGGGGAAATGGCCTACCAATTGACCGGCGAAATTTTTGAAGATGGATTCCAGGGCGAAACGCTTGTGGTCAATGGAGCCATCGCGCCCGTTATGCAGGCCGTACCGGACGGTCTCGTTCGCCTGCGCATACTTAACGCCTGTAACGCGCGTTTTCTCCAGCTGTCCATGGAAAGCGGCCCACTGTTCGTCATCGCGTCAGATGGCGGCTTCCTAGCTTCCACTGTTGAAACGGCGAGCATTGTGATGTCACCGGGGGAGCGGTATGAAATTCTTGTCGACATGGGGGCGGCCCAAAGTAACGCGCTGGTCGTTGATCTGGACGGTGGTAATGGTGGTTTTCTCGCAAGCCTACTGGGTGGCCGGAACCAGACGACCGCGATAACGCTCACCCAGAATGGCGAAACCGGCTTTCAGGGATCAATACCAAACCGGTTGGCAAACCTCAGTCCGCCTGATCCAACTGAAGCGACAGTCACGCGCTCATTTGAGCTGCAGATGGATACCGGCGCCGACCTTGCGGCCCTCGCGCTGGCTTGGGGTAACATCTGCGGCAATGGCGCGATGGCTATTAACGGGCGTCCGATGAACATGGATCGGATCGATGAGGAAGTCCGCAAAGGCGAGACTGAGGTTTGGCGCATCTCGGTCGATGATCAGCTCCACCCCTTCCACATCCATGGGTGCTCGTTCCGGATCTTAAGCCAACACGGTGCCGAGCCGCCCTCTTACGCCCAAGGTTGGAAAGATATGGTCCACGTTGAGGAGGGGTGGTCTGAGGTTCTTGTGACATTCAATCACGAGGCTACCGTCGATACGCCCTACATGTACCACTGTCATATCCTCGAGCATGAGGACTGCGGCATGATGGGCCAGTTTACGGTCACTTGAACTTGGCCGTTTTCTGTGTCCGCACGACGCACCTTTGGTGATCTTCCCAGTTACCATTGCCCTGTGGACATCACACGATAGCGGCGTGATGCATTGCTCTCGTGTCAGCAGCGATAAAAGCCACATGCTCCGATCAAGCAACGTCTGGTTCTTCGTGATCCTCAGCCTTAATTTCTGGCTCGTCCCGATCCTGCCTTATGAAACGGTGGGCGATCTGGTCACGGACGGTTTGCTGGCGCTGACGTTGCTCGCCGCGGTAACGTTGCAAGGTCTGATCGAAAAGCGCTTTCGGCTTTGGGCTGTCGCTGCGGGAGTGTGCATTCTCGCCGCTATCGCGGTGGAGGAGTTGCTGCCTGGTGCCGCGTTCATCGAAAACGCAACGTTCGCCGCGTGCTTCGCCGCGGCTACAGCGCTTTACTTCCACATCATGGTTCGGAGCCTATCGGACGTCACGTTCGATACCGTGTTCGCTGCAGCGTGCACCTATATCCTCATCGGGATGTTTTTTGCAGCGGTGTTCGGGCTTGTTCTCGAGGCTGATCCGCAGGCGTTCGCGCCCCACGATCGTGTCTCCGGGCGCTATGATCTCCTTTATTACAGCTTCGCCACCCTTACGACACTTGGCGCGGCGGACATCGTGCCGGCATCCGACGCCACCAAGATGTTGACGGTCTTCGAAGCGACGATCGGGCTGATCTACATCGCCGTGCTGGTTGGCGCGGTGGTCGGCACGTTCTCGGCGGGCATTGCAGCAAATGCCCGGTCTGGGGGAAATTAGAGTTAGCCCGGTGAGCGAGGGCAGCCCAGGTGTTCGGTCAACAAATGGTCTAGCCCGATAACCCCAGCCATTGCCGGTTCATGTCGCGGAACGATCCAATCACCCGGTTGATCGTCGCATCCGCTTGCAATTTCTCAAACACGTTCTGGCTTCCGCCCAGCAGCTCGGTACACCGCGCTCGCGTCAAAGCGATATCGCTCATGGGCTCGTCTGATATGGGCCCATGCCCCGGTAGCAGCAAGCGCGGCCGAAGGCCGGCGAGCATATCGAGCGAGAAGACAAGATCGCTAGTGTTACCTGAGCCAAAAACCCCGCCTACAGCGCCACCCTTCAGCACGGTGTCGCCGACAATCGCGATACCGCTGTCCTCTTCAAACAGGCTAATCCCTCCGGATGTATGGCCCGGCGTGGCATAGACCGCCAAACGGTGCTGGCCGGTTTCAATCCGGCTTCCGGGGGTCAACTCAACGTCGATCGCAAACGGCTCGACAGATTGGGCGAACGCGCGCTGCATCGTTGCAAATTCATCCTTGAGCCGAATTTTGTTTGCCGCCAGGTTGCTTGCCGACACGATGGGCCTTCCGCCGAAAGATGGGACCGCCGCGATATGATCGAAATGTTCGTGGGTGCACACGATTTGATCGATGTCCGAGGCAGTCTTGCCTATCGAGGAAAGAGCTTCGTGCAGCGCTGGTGCCCAAAGTGGCAGGCCCGTATCGACAAGGACGCATCGCTTGGGACCATCAAGCAGGTATGCGTTGCAGGATCGGCCTCGTGCGCGAAACTGATAAATCGCGTTGCCGACTTGGATGATATCGTAGGCCTTTTCTGGTGGTGCGTTGCTCTGCGAAACAGGCTCGGCCGCCTCGCGTTTCTGGCCGCGTTGCCTGGAACTGAGCGTCTCCATGATGAACAGGGCGAAACCCGGTTGTTGTGACACCAGGTACACAAAGCGTGCAGCATCCAGAACCATGAGGCTTGTGTTGTCCTCTAGTGCCACGGCAGTGGCTGAGCGCGGCTGTCGGTCAATGACGGCCATTTCGCCAAAAACGCCACCCGAAGGGAACTCGGCGACGACACCCGGTCCAGCTCCATCCACATCGGTCACGCCGACTCGCCCCGACAGAACCACGAAAAGCTCTTCTCCGGGGTCACCTTTTCTGAAGATGGTTTCGCCCTGTGTGTACATATGACGATCGGACACGGGACGCTCCGCTAAAACAGCATTGTGATGTGGTAGCAGTCCTCTTCCCGCGACACCGATACGTCCTGTGTCGCGGCTCGCGCCAAGCGAAGCATGCGCTCATTGGTGGTCAGCACCTCTGCAATGAAGCCTCTGATGCCGCGTGCTTCCGCGTGGGAGCGCAGCTTGTTTTGCATATGCCTCCCCAAGCCGGTGCTTTGCCAGTTTGGATCGACAATGAATGCCGTTTCAGCGAGGTTGCTGGTCTCATTCAGAAAGTAGCATGCGCTTCCGACGATTCTCTCGTCTTCACGCGGACCGGTTACCGCGACAAAAGCAACATCGCGCGTGTGGTCGACATTGCAGAGGTTCTGGGCGGCCTCCAAGGGGAGGCTTTTCAGTCTCTGAAAGAAGCGAGCGTAAACGTCTTCCGCCGGCAATTTATGAAACAACGTCTGCAAACCCACAGCATCTGACGCACGGGCCGGACGAACCATCACCGAACGGCCATCCCGCAAGGTAATCCCGGCCTCCGCTTCAATCGGGTATGATCGCGCGTGGATGCTGGGCTGCCGTTTGCTCACTAGGCCAGCCTCCTTTGCATAGTCCAGGAGAGTGGCCCGGTGGTCTGGATGGGCGATTTCAATCAACGCAAGCGCCCGTTCGCCAAGCGACTTACCGAACAGGTAGGCGATACCGTACTCGGTGATCACATAGTGCGCGTCGGATCTTGGAATGCCGACCGCATCGTTCGCCTGCAGATGCGGTCTGATCCGAGACGACACGCCATCTTCTGCAAGCGCGCTCAAGCATATGATGGGTTTGCCACCCGGTGAGCGGCTCGCTCCGCGCATGAAGTCGGGCTGGGTTGAGACCCCTCCATACAGTTCGCCATCAAGCTGATCGATACAGGCTTGACCTGTGAGGTCGATGGCAAAAGCCTGCGTGATTGAAACCATACGCGGGTGAGCCGCGATAGCGACAGGATCGCAAACCTCTTCGATCGGATAAAACTGGAACAGTGGATTTCGATCGACATAGCGGTAGAGCGCTTCGCTTCCCACGCAGTAGCTCGCAACGATCTTACCGCCGTGCGTTGCGTTTGCGTTGCTGGAAATGGCCCCCGATGCGATCAGGTCCAGAATGCCTTCGGTGACGGCGTCGGTATGGATGCCAAGATCGCGACGATCGGAAAGGTGCCGCATCACCTCATTAGGAACACGGCCAAGCCCGAACTGGATCGTCGAACCATCCTCGATCACACCGGCGACATAGGCGGCGATCCGTTTGCCTACGTCGTCTGCCATGGTGTGGTCGAACGTCGGCAGCGGATGGTCGACCTCAACCATCGCGTCGATATTGGAGATGTGAAGGAACGTATCCCCGTAAGTGAACGGCATTTGCGGGTTTACCTCGGCAATGACCGTTCGCGCGTTGCGAACGACCGACCGGGTGATGTCGACCGAAACGCCGAGGCTGACATAGCCATTTTCATTAGGCGGCGAGACCTGAATGATCGCGACATCAACCGAAATCCGCCCGTTTTCGAGAAGGCGCGGGACCTCCGACAAACGCATGGGGACGTAGTCGACCTTGCCTGTCGACGTGAACGGGGCGATGTCAGATCCGACAAAGAAAACGCGATGTCGAAAAGCTGTCTTCGCACCCTGTTCCTGCGCATGATCAGCGGCAGCTTGATAAGCCCCGCTTGTCAAGAAGTGCAGGAGCGTGACGTCTGGCGGCGGCGGCATCCGCGCTTCCAGCGCTGTCAGCACGGTCCGCGGTGTCCCCGAAGCGGAACCAAGGAAGACGGTTTGCCCCGGCTGGATCATCTTCGCCGCTTCAGCCGGTGAGATAGGCTCAGCGTCTGTATACGCAACAAGCTCCGCGGCGCTGTTCATTTTCCATCCCCTCAAGGCCTTCAAACACGTCTGATGCGCTCACAATGGGGTAACGACGCCATCAGCATTGGGCGATCGGTCACCTTGTGTGTGGGAGACTGTAGAGTTGAAACAGCGGTGGACGAGGTGATGCTCAACACACTTGGTGCGAACTCCAATCGGCCCGGTTCCAGTTGAGCCCAGGCATCCGGTGACCTCAGGACATGATATGGATGTGGACCTGAGGCAGCTCCATTTGCTCCCACGAGACGCCTTGGCGCACGTTAGAAAAGCTCGGGCAACGCCATGAGCATCAGCGCTGCTGAGACAACGCAAGCGATGCCGCGAACCGTGTTCCACCAGGTCCAACGGGGAACGTAGGTCTGCTGCCAGAAGATGCTGGTTGAGGCATCGGCGAGGCTCATCTTTGCGAGCCGTTCATTAAGCGGCACGTTGAAGGCGACGGTCACGCCAAAGCACCCGATGAAGTAGGTGAGGCCGGCGCCCGCAAGTAGGGTGCCAGTGGTGCCACCAACGGCGACAACCCCGTACAGCGCAATGCCGAGCGAGACTGGCGCAAGTCCTAAAAACAGCACCATAAACACCCAGCGGAAGACTTCGCGGTTGATGACCTGCATGGCCTCGACACCACCGGTGCCGGAGGTCCGGGCGAGCGAGCGCATGATGAAGTCTGAGAAGGCGATGAAGATGCCTCCAACGATGGCGTAGGCGATTACAGAAAACTGAGCGATGAAGAGGAAGAGTCCAGACATGGCTATGGGTCCTTGTGATCTGAGGGAGAGGGTCGGGGAGACTGGTGCCTCCCCGTGACGATTGAGGCGACTAGGCAGCGATGGTCCACGTGCCCGTTGCGGCAGCTTTGGCGGCATACTGCGCGAAGCTACGAGGCTCACGGCCCAGTGCCCGCTGCACGCCGTCTGCGAGGTGGGCATTGCGACCATCCAGGGTCTCGCGTGCGATGGTGGTGAACACCTCAGCGACGAACTCGCCGCCTGATTCAGCCACGTTGGCGTGGAAGTCCTCAAAGCTGATCGGCAGATGCTGAACGGGCCGACGGAGCGTCTCGGTCAGGATCGTGGCCATGTCGTTGAACGTCAGAAGCTCGGGGCCCGTGAGCTCATAGACCTCGCCCAGATGACGGTCATCGGTGAGGGCTGCGACCACCACATCGGCGATGTCATCAACGTCGATGATCGGCTCGACCATATTGCCGCCCGGCATCGGCAGCATGCCTGCGAGGATTGGGTCACGGAGATAACCTTCCGAGAAGTTCTGCGCGAACCAAGCGGCGCGGACCACTGTGAAGGGGATACCCGAAGCTTTGATGACGTCTTCGCCGCGTCCAGCGTGGTACTCGCCGCGCCCCGAGAGCAGAACGATCTTCTTGAGGCCCATCTGCTTAGCGGTTGCGGTGAACGCTTCGAGCTTTTCGACAGCGCCGGGGAAGGCAAGGTCGGGGAAGTAGGTCACATAAGCGGACTGAATGCCTTCGAGGGCGGGCGCCCAGGTCTCTTCATTGTCCCAGTCGAACGAGATGTCGGCGCTGCGCGAGCCACGGCGGACCGGCAGGCCTCGCGCTTCGAGTTGATCGGCGACGCGCGAGCCAGTTTTGCCCTTGGCGCCGATGACGAGGATGGGTTGGGTGTCGGTGACAGTGATCATGGTTGTGTTCCTTGGTTGCTGCGTTGTTTCAAAGACAACCAAGGGTTAGCCGGAGGTACGCTTTACGATCTTGACCGGCTTCGCCAGCGTTTTGACATCCGTCGCCAATATCGGCGGAGCATTCCAGACAAGGAAAAGGCGGCGCTGGAAATCAGCGCCGCCCTTGAAGACGTCTCGGGGACTTGTCAGGATTACAGTGTGTTAGGCCGCGTTGAACAGCGCAATATCCATATCAGCCGCGGATGCACGCAGGTCCCGCAGCGCTGTGTATTCTGGCGAGTTGTACCAGGTGCGCGCGGCATCGATGCTTTCAAACCGGACAAGGGCGACACCTTCGACAGGCCACTTGCCCGACAGGTTATCGGCGAGATTGCCGCTCATGATGAATTCTGCGCCGTGGGCTTCCAAGGTTGGGCCGGCAGCGGCAGCGTAAGCCTCCATCTTTTTGGCGTCCTTTACAGTGATGTTCGCAACTAGGTAGGCAGACATTGAGGTTCTCCTCGTTGGCTTGGATTTCAAGTACGAGGGAAAGGTGGCATCGGCGCCCGCCCGTTGGCTTGACCGGTGTTGCCAGCGTTTTGACATATATCGCCAAACGGCGATGTCAGAGGCCGGCCTGCGCCTTGCGGTAGCTTGCGGGTGTGTGCCCAACCCACTTTTTGAATGCCCGGGTGAAGGAGCTCTGCTCGGAGAACCCTGTCAGGAATGCCACGTCCGCCAGAGTGTATTGTTCATCGCGCAGCAGCCCTTCAGCCAGTTCGCGACGGGTCTCCTCAGCGAGCATTTGGAAGGTCAGCCCATGATCGGCGAGGCGACGGTGGAAAGACCGTGCGCTGAACCCCAAACCACGCGCAATCTCTTCCATCTTGGGCGGACCCTCGCTCAGTGCGCGGGCGATTGCGTCCTTGGTGATCTCTCCGAGCGTTGGTTCGTCCTTTACGTCGGAGAGCTCCCCCTCAAGGTGTGGCAACAGAAACCGGGTTATGCCTTCATCGCCAAGCTTGTTCGGCTGATCGAGCGCCTGATTGGAGATTGCCAGGCCGTCATACTGCGCTTCAAAATGCACCGGGCACTCGAAGTAGGCTTCATGATGCTTAAGCGTTCTGGGCGCAGCATGTTTGAAATAGACGGCGTCTGGCCGGAACGGGACTGGCGATACCTGGCGGCTAATGGAAACTGCGCTTGCCATGTCCGCTTCGACCGATAGCCGCATGCCCAGGCGACGTTCCCCGGCACGGTGTTCGATCCAGACAATTCCATCGTCCAACGGTTGAATCTCGTAGGCGACGATACTCGTCCAGATCCGAGCGAAGCGCTCAACCCGCATGTACGAACCCCGAAGCGTAGGCGCCGCCTTCCACGCCAGGCCGAGCGCCCCATACTCGTCGCAGCACATGGAATGACCAACCTTCACCGGCAGCCCAGTTACATCGATTTCGTCGGCAATCGCCTCTAGCAAGCCATAATAGGCGTCGTCCGTGATCATCTGTTTGGGATCCCAATCACCGTCAGGATCGATACCGACGGACCGCAGATAGGATCGCCCATCGACGCCCGGCTCTGCGCCGGCCACCATCTTGCGAACGAACAGGGAAGTTACGGAACCCATGCCGGTGTTCTACCAGCGGTGTTGACCGTGAAAAAGGCACACAGCGCCGGTCGTTGACGGTCACTCGCTTCTTGGTGCGGGTCTCTTTCGCCGGTCCAGAGGTCAGGTTTGGCAAGGTCAGGCGGGTCGAGACTGGCACGGCCCTCTGCGCCATTGTCTGAGAACGCTTGTGGTAATCCATCATCGAGGCCCAAGCGTCTCCTGACCTGAACGACCCGCTTATGGGGTCTAATACACGTCGCGCTGGTAGCGGTGGTCTGCCTTCAGCTTGTCGACATAGGCCTTCGCAGCAGCCTCATCGAAACCACCATGGGTTTCCACAACGCGGTGGATCGCACGATCAACATCCGCCGCCATGCGTGATGCGTCTCCGCAAATGTAGATGGCTGCTCCACGTTCGAGCCATTCAAAGAAAGTCTGCCCCTCTTTCTCGATCAGGTGCTGGACATAGACTTTTTCCGCCCCGTCCCGCGACCAGGCAAGACTGAGTTTGGTCAGAAGGCCATCGGCCTTCCAGCCTTCAATAGTCTCCGAATACAGATAGTCGGTGGCCGCGTGCTGATCGCCGAAGAACAGCCAGTTCTCGCCCGTCGCCCCGCGCATTTCCCGCTCCTCCAGAAACGCGCGAAAGGGAGCAATGCCGGTGCCCGGGCCGATCATGATGATCGGCAGGTCATTGTCGTCCGGCAGGTAAAAATGAGCTGCCTTGTGGACGTAGACGCCAAACGCGCCGCCGGGACTAAGCCTTTCGGGAAGAAAGGTCGATGCGACGCCCTTCCTTGCTACCGCGTTGAGATCGTAACGCACTTCCCCAACTGTGAGATGGACTTCCCCGGGATGTTTTTTGGGGCTCGACGAGATGGAGTACAGCCTTGGTTGAATGGGCCTGAGCCCGTCCACAAAGTCTTGTGCGTTCAGCTTCAGATCAGGCGCGCGAAGAGCATCGAGGATCTGCATATCGTCCGATAGTTCGATCTGCCAGGCCTCTGCGGTCTTTGGTGTGATGGTCGCCAGGTCCAGCGACGAGTAGAGCGCCTGCCGCAGGGATGACGAACCAGATTTCAGTTCGACAATTTCCGACCCACTATAGCCACCAGCGTCAAGGATCGCATCGACCTCGCCCATGCAGTTCATCGGCCAGACCCCAAGCGCATCGCCAACCTGGTAATCCAGATCAGGCCCGCCGCCGCACAGCGATATCTCGACGTGATTGACCCGCTTGGATGAACCCTCCTTACTCAGGCAATCAGCTTTGATGAGTGTGGCAACAAACGGGTGGTGCTTGTCGAAGTCCGGCCGTTTCTCCTCCGGTTCTACGGCTGCCGATGCCGCGCCGACACTTGCGGCTTCAACAAACGGTGCTGATGCAAACACCTGGTCTCGCCAGCCTGCATAGTCATCATCATAATCGACATCACAGGTCACGAGCTCCGCCGCGCGAGTGGCGCCCAACGCTTCGAACCGCGCATCAAGGTCGCGCGCGAACTGGTTGAACTTGGGATAGCTGCTGTCCCCCAACCCACAGACTGCGAAGTTGAGCGTTTCGGGCAATGGTGGGCAGTCTTCAGCCATGAGAGCTTCGTAAAATCCCGTCGCGTTATCGGCTGGTTCTCCCTCTCCGTAGGTAGCCCCAACGATCAGCAGGTGGCGCGCATCGGCCAGCTCTGCCGGGCTGGTTGAATTCAACTCGCCAATCTTTGCATCGAACCCTTTCGTCGCAGCGAACTTCTTGAGGTCTTTGGACAAGGATTCTGCCGTACCAGTTTGCGATCCAAAATAGACCAGAAGCGGTGTCAGCACCGCGCCGTCTGCGGCTCCCGCCTTGGCCGCCGCAGCCATTGTGTAGATGCCAGCGAACAGGCCATTGAGGTAGGTGCGCTGTTCCTCGGTGAAGGGACTGTCGGCTGGTATGAACTCCGGCATGCCCGGCGCGTTTGCCGCCTCGGCCATCTTTGCCGGGTCGATCGTGAATTGTGGCGTGTGTTCGGTCATAAGGCGGGTGTCCGAAGTCAGGAGGATAGGGTTGCGGGATCGAAGAGGGAGGCGAGCGCTTCGTCCGGAAGCGGGCGGACAAATTCAAGGAAGCTTTCGCTACCATCGCGGCGATCAAGGTAGTTCCCGACGACCTCTTCAACGAGCGCATTCACCTTGGCGTGGGGGACAGGACCGCACAGGGCCCTGCCGACGCCTTTTTCATGGTCGCTTCCGCCGCCGACAACAACATAATAGCCCTCGCCACCATCCGGCATCGTGGTACCGACGAGGCCAATGTCGCCGATATAATGCTGCGCGCAGGAGTTGGGGCAGCCTGTCAGGTGGATATTGATCGGCCGATCGAGCGTGAACCGGCCTTCTAGATGGCGCACCAAATCGAGACCATTTTCCTTGGTAAAGGCAAGCGCAAGCTTGCAACCCGCCTTGCCCGTGCAGGCAACAGCCCCGGCGGAAAAGGCGGTCGCTGAAACCCCCATTCCGTGATCGGTCAGGTCTTTCGTGACGTCCTGCCGAACGGCGTCGGGAAGGTGCGGTATCAAAACATTCTGCCAAACCGTCAGGCGAAGATCGTTACGGCCGTGCATCATCGCTATCCGGCCCAGTGTGCGCATCTGGTCCGGGATGAGCCGGCCCATTTCGAGCGAAACCCCAACGTAGCTGGTGCCGTGTTCAGACTGGGGATGGAAGCCGATATGACCGTGCCGGTCCACGGGCGGTCTTGGTGCGTCATGATCGGTTGGGCAGGCGATCAGTTGAAATCCCGCTTCGAGGTCTTGAAGTTTTTCCTGGGTTCGGTCGATGAACCAGTCAACACCCTGCTTATCCAGAAGGTATTTGAGCCGAGCCCGTTTGCGGTTGGTTCGGTCCGCATGTTCAACGAAAACCCAAAGCATGGCGAAACCAGCCATCACCGTCTGCTCAGGGGTGCAGATCATGCCGGTCTCGCGCGTCAGATCTTTGTGCCCGGAAATCCCTCCAAGTCCGATGCGGCAATAGATACCTGGGTCGACCGGCGCGCCGTCCTCAAGTCTGACCGACTGAAAGGCAATATCGTTGGTATCGCTGGCAGCCGAAATCCTGCCGCCATTATCGAAGGAGATGTTGAACTTACGCGGCAAGGCCCTCAGCTCACGCGTGTTCAAAACCAAATTCGACAGACGGATCGTGTGCGGTGAAAGGTCGACAAGCTCGGTCGCGTCAAAACCTGCCGTCGGAGAGCTCGTCATGTTGCGCGCCGAGTCTGCGCCCGACCCCTGACACGACAAGCCTGCGCGGGTCAGGGCATCCATCACGTTGAGAACGTTTCTCGGTTCAATTTCCCTGATTTGAATATTGCCGCGTGTCGTCACATGCGCATAACCGCCGCCATAGGTCTCGGCGATCTCTGCCAGCGACTGCATTTGGTCGCCCCGCAACTGGCAGGCCGGGATACGCAGCCGCACCATGTAACCGGGGCTTGTCGGCTCAACGTTGAAAAAGCCCAAATGCCTCAGAAGGAACTGATCAAGACCGGTCGCAATCTCGTTGCGCTCGGTCCAGCGCATCAGTCGGTCCCAGATATCGAGCGGGTGTTGCTGGTATTTTCTCAGCTCTTCCTTGCATAGATCCTCGATAGGGGTGCCGTAGACAGTTTCCTGTGATGCGTCGCCCGAGGTCTGTGCGCTCGCGGAAGTATTGAGCTCAAGTTTCGCAAGCGCCGACATCAAGCAAGAAATTTGCTCGTCAGTGAAGCCTTTGGTCTTTTCATAAGCGCCGTGCATAGGCCAATCCGTCTCAAGTGCCGCAGTTTGGGGGGAGTGCGGGGTAGAACGCTGAACGCCTGTTGGACGTTGCTCGCGTGGGAACTTCAGGACATGTCGATCTTAAGCTGATCCTCTCTTCGTGGGGAGCGAAGCTTTCGGGTGTGCCGGACGGCGGCTGCCTTGCAAGCAACGTGCCGGACGTGGTGCATGCTCAAGCCAACCCGCTTGTGGGGAGTATTCATGCCCATCAGGGTGCAGTGCGTAAAGACCGGCTATGTGTCGATTTTGTCGCGATACGCCGTGAAGTCAGCATTTGCTCGGCTCGGCAGAGTGCTTACCATCGTTTCCAGTAAGCTTAACTACCCGATGGTACCAAGATGAGGACGTTTCCGCCGCAGCGTATTGTGTGCTTGACCGAGGAAACGGTCGAGACTTTGTATCTGTTAGGGGCTGAAGATCTGATCGTCGGTGTGTCGGGATACGCGGTGCGGCCTGCTCGCGTTCGCCGCGAAAAACCCCGTGTATCGGCCTTCACCTCGGCCGATATTCCCAAGATCGTTCAGCTTGAGCCCGATCTCGTGCTCACATTTTCCGATTTGCAGGCAGGCATCGCGGCGGAACTTCTCAAGGCTGGCATCACGGTCATGGGCTACAACCAGCGCGATGTCGCGGGCATTCTTGCGATGATCCGTCATCTGGGCGCGACCGTGGGCAAGGCGGAAGCTGCTGAAGAGCTCGCCGCCGGGCATGAGACGCGGCTGGCGAGAATTGCGGAAGAGACTGCGGGCAAGGCTCGCCCGACCGTCTACTTCGAGGAATGGGACGATCCCATGATCTCGGGTATTAAATGGGTGTCCGAACTCATCGAGGTTGCGGGAGGAACGGACGCATTTCCGGCCCTTGCGGGCGAACCAGCTGCGCCCGACAGGATTGTGACGTCCGATCAGGTAATCGAGGCCGCCCCCGATATCATCCTCGCGTCTTGGTGCGGCAAGAAGGTGCGGACCGAGAAGATCGCCTCAAGGCCTCGTTGGGACGCTCTACCGGCCGTGCGCGATGGCCGGATCGTCGAGATCAAGTCTCCACTCATCCTCCAGCCTGGTCCCGCCGCTCTCACCGACGGTCTGGATGCCATTCGGCGCGCAATCCAAGTCGCTGAAGACTGAAACCAGCCCGCAAAACCGGTCCTTGAACGATAAAGCTGCGGGCTACAAAGGTTTTCGCAAGTGGGCCGAAGGGGTTGATTTGGGCAATCGTCTCGCAGCCGGAAAACGGTGACAATTGTCAAAAATAATTTACATTGCGCTATGTCAATTTAATTTGACAGTAGTCGGGATACTGCATTGCACAACCTGCTGAGGCGTAACAATGCGGATTCTTTTCGTTCACCCAAACTATCACTCGGGCGGCGCCGAGATCGCCGGGTCCTGGTCGCCCGCATGGGTCGCTTACTTGACCGGACATTTGCGCCAGGCCGGCTTCGACGACATCCACTTTATCGACGCCATGACCGACAATGTGTCGGACGAAGAGTTGGCTGTTCAGATTGGCCAGCTGCAGCCCGATGCGGTTGGTGTCACAGCCATCACACCGTCCATATATGCGGCGGAGAACACACTGAAAATAGCGCAGGACGTTGCGCCGAACGCCGTGCGGGTGCTTGGCGGCGTGCATGCGACCTTCATGTTCAAGCAGGTCTTCAGTGAAGCGCCATGGGTCGACGTTGTCGTTCGCGGTGAGGGCGAAGAGATATGCACCGCACTGATGACGGCCATTCGAGATCGCAGGTGGCCCCAGGACAGACATAAGATCCACGGGATTGCCTTCGTTGATGGTGACGAGATCGTGTCGACGCCCGCCGCGAGCACGGTCAAGGATCTGTCAAAGATCAAGCCCGACTGGTCGATCATCGAGTGGGAGAAGTACATCTACATCCCGCTCAACACCCGCGTTGCGATCCCGAACCTTGCGCGCGGATGCCCTTTTACCTGCTCGTTCTGTTCGCAGTGGAAATTCTGGCGCGACTATCGCGTGCGCGATCCCAAGGACGTTGTCGATGAGATTGAGGATCTCGTCGAAAACCATGGTGTGGGGTTCTTCATCCTCGCGGACGAAGAACCGAGCATCAACAAGAAGAAATTCGTCCAGTTTTGTCAGGAGCTGATCGACCGCGATCTTCCTCGGCGCGTGAAATGGGGCATCAACACCCGGGTTACCGATGTCTACCGGGATCGTGATCTGCTGAAATTCTATCGCGAGGCCGGGTTGGTGCACGTCAGCCTCGGGACAGAGGCTGCGGCGCAGATGAAGCTCGATCAGTTCAACAAGGAAACCAAGGTCGAGGAAAACAAGACGGCCATTCGCTTGCTGCGCGAAGCGGATATCTTCGTCGAAGCGCAGTTTATTGTCGGCCTCGACAACGAGACAGCTGAAACGCTGGAAGAAACCTATCGGATGGCGTGGGACTGGCAGCCTGATCTGGCGAACTGGTCGATGTACACGCCCTGGCCGTTCACACCGCTCTACCAGGAACTGAAAGACCAGGTGCAGGTCTTCGATTTCTCCAAGTACAATTTCGTCACCCCGATCATGAAGCCGAAGGCGATGGATCGCGGCGAACTGCTCGATCGGGTGATGAACAATTACCGGCGCTTTTACATGCAGAAGGCGCTGTTTCATTATCCCTGGCGTGGCACCGGCTTCCGTCGGCGCTACCTGTTGGGCTGCCTTTGGGCGTTCCTGCGTGCTGGCTTCCAGCGCACGTTTTATGACCTCGGCAAGGCCGGCTACTGGGGGCCACAGACCAAGAAAACGGTCGACTTCCACTTTGATGAGACACGCCAGATCGCCGAAGCGCAACTTGACGATTGGGAAGCGGCCGCCGACCGCGCCGCCCAGGCAGCCGAGCGCCGCGAGGCAGTCAAGAAACAGATGCAGGAGCGGTCCGCTGCTCGCCGCGTCAAGACAGGTGCGACAGCTTCAAGCAGTGGATCGGGCCGCAAGACCTTGATCGATACCAGCGTGAGAGCCTGTGGCGGCAGCGACCAACAGTTGCCGGAAGACTATGTCGAACCAGCCGAGTAGCGGCGCCGTGCAGCTATCGTCTGCCATCCAAGGCGGTTTCGTTGGACCGAATGCCATCATTCAGGTCGCGCACGCGGTCAACGAAAGCTTAGGGCCTCGGTGCCTGCGGCGGATGCTCAAGCATGCACATGTCACCAACCCGCTTCTTGCGCCTCCCGAAGGAATGATCGACCAAGGCTCGGCGCTGGCCTTGATGCGCACGGTCCGGTCCGAGCTTCCTGCCGAGCAAGCGCATCTCATTGCCTATGACGCCGGGCGACGGACAGCAGACTACCTGCTTGAAAACCGGATCCCGCGTTTCGCTAAGGCCATATTGGCGGGCAGCCCGGAGCGTTTGGCGACGTGGCTGCTCCTCAAAGCCATTCAACGCAATGCGTGGACGTTTGCGGGCTCTGGTACCTGCACCATCCAAGGTCCGCCAACTTCCCGGATTTCCATTGAAAACAATCCTTTGGCGATGCCGGGTTGCGTCTGGCATGTGGCTGTCTTTGACCGACTGTTCCAGTGCTTGGTAAACTCTGACATAGGATTTGCGCACACCTCCTGCTGCTGTGCAGGTGCCAAATCCTGCGTTTTCGAACTCCGGCATGGGTTGAGCTCGGGAAGCGCTAGCGCATGAGTAGACTTGCCGAAAAATATGCCGGTCGCGCGGTCCCTCGCTATACCAGCTACCCCACAGCCCCCCACTTCAACGACACTGTCGATGCTGCCGACTACACGCACTGGCTCGCCTCGCTTGATCGGGATGAGCCGGTCTCGCTGTATCTTCACGTGCCCTTCTGTCGCGAGCTCTGCTGGTACTGCGGGTGCAACATGAAGCTTGCCAAGCGCGATGAACCCATCGCGCAGTACGCAGCCATGCTCCGGCGCGAGATCGTTCTTCTCGCACAACACTTGCCCGGACGGATGCGGGTTTCGCACATCCACTGGGGCGGCGGCACGCCGACGGCGATGGCGCCAGGCGACCTAATGCGAACCATGCAAACAGTGCGCGATCACTTCGACCTTGTTACGGATGCGGAACTGGCTATCGAAAGCGACCCGCGTACCCTGACCAGGGAAATGGCCGACATGATCGGGCGGCTTGGCTTCACCCGGGCCAGTTTCGGGGTACAGGAGTTTGACCCGCAGGTGCAGCTCGCGATCAACCGCGTTCAACCGCCCGACATGGTTGCACGCTCGGTCGATGGGCTGAGAGCCGTCGGCGTCGACGCCATAAACTTCGATCTGATTTATGGGCTACCGTTTCAGACGACCGAAAAACTGCTCGAAACCGTCCGTCTTTCCGTTGAGATGCGACCCGACCGGATCGCGCTTTTCGGCTACGCACACGTGCCATGGGCGGCCAAAAAACAAAGGCTGATTGATGAAACGGCGCTGCCGGGAGCATCGGAACGCCTTGAGCAAGCTCAGGAGGCGGCTCGGGCCCTGGTCGATGCTGGCTATGTCGCCATCGGTCTCGATCACTTCGCTCGGCCGGGTGACGAGATGGTACGTGCTGCGGCCAAGGGCAGCTTGCGACGCAATTTCCAGGGTTACACAACCGATCGTGCCGATAGCCTATTGGGCCTTGGCGCGACATCTATCGGTAAGACCGCTGGCGGCTTTTGCCAGAACATCGCTGAGACTGGCGCGTGGTCGCGCAGCGTGGAAGCGGGCCGCTTGCCGGTCGGTCGGGGATATGCGTTCAAGAATGACGACCGTTTGCGGGCTGAGGTTATCGAGCAGCTCATGTGCCAGCACCATGTCGATCTCGACCTAGCCGCGCAGCGGCATGGTGCCCCCAAGCACTGGTATTTCGATGCTTTGCCGAGCTTGGCCGAGTTTGACGATGACGGTTTGATCACGATGGATGCCGGGCGCATGCGCGTCACGCAGCGCGGCGAGCAGTACATCAGAGTGATCGCATCAGCTTTCGACAGCTATCTGACGCACAACCAAACAAGACATGCGGTTGCCGTTTAGCTTCGCTGCACGGTGACGCTCAATTGGGTCCATGTGGCAAGATCGGTTGGGCGGTTCGAACGCGTTCCGCTTCGTTCAGGGCACCTGCAAGCGAGGACACCAGCCGATCTGCGCCCAGAGCCTCGGCGCGCTCGGGCTCCGCGGAAACAAGTGTCCCGCCCAGTAGGATGTTTGCACCGGGCTGGATAGACCGGGCCTCGGCCACGAAACGGGCAACATCGTTCCGCTGGTCTGCTTGACTGCATGTCAAGCCAACGATCAGCACCTTCTTGGTCGCGACTACATGAAGTGCGCGGTCGATGTCTTCACCAAGGCGAAGCTCAACCGACCAACCGTGCTGCCTGAACGCCTCAGCAGCCAGAACGATACCAAGCGTATGTGCCTGTCCATCCAGGGTGACAAACAGTGCGTTCCCTTGCGCACCAAATGACGCCAAAGCGCTGTGAACGCTCATGCGGGTGGCAAGATGAAAGAGGGTAGAGACACCGATTGATACCTCGGTAAACGAGATTTCGTCATGATCCCACATTCGGCCTAAGCGGCGCGACGCCTCGGCAATCAGCTCCTCGGCGAGTGCCTCGAAACTCTCATAGCGTGAACTCAGCTCCCGCACGGTCGCTTCGGCTGCAATGAGATCACCGTCCACAAGGCGCTCGCAGAAGATCGAAAGCTGCGTCTCCGCGTCCGACTGCACAAGCCACGGCCCTCCGACCGCCCGGACGGCGGCGACACGTTCAAGCGCAGCTCTTGCTAAACCCTCAATTGGATCGGACATGATTGTGTAAGGCGAGCGATATCGCTCAGCCATGCCTCCCTAGCTCCCGCAAAGCCTGTGTGAACACCCCCCGGCCCGTTACATGGCAAGGCCGACGAACGCGTTCGAACCGTCATGATTAGTGGACACTAATATACGTACATTTCGTCAAACGCTTCAAGCGAAACCGGTATGAGACCGGGTTCTTGCGTAAGCTAAATTACGGATAGGTGTTCCATGACATGGCCGGTGTTCAATTATTGGACGTCCAACGATGAGTGCTCGAATCGTCATCACTTTGTCTTGCTGCGATGCAAAACTGTGCAGATGACGGCGCAAATATGGACAGCTAAACCCCTCAATTCACGTGAAAATGCGGATTTTGCATTGCGAAACGACTTCCCAAGATCGCGTCAGTGTTCCTGACGTAAACGATTTGTCTGCGCCGAATTCACATCTTCGGGCCGCGTTCGCCGGCTCCAATCACCTCGTCTGATCATCGCATGCCAATTCGAAAGGCTTCCCGATGAATGTTCGTGTCGATCACAGCAGCGTCTCCAAACAAATGCTCTCCCCCCAAGCGCAACGTAATGACCGCCCTCTGCGCCAGATGTGGGCATCGTCAACCGCAGGAACGTCGCCGATATCGACGGTATCCATGATAGCAGACTGGGCGATGCATCTTGCGTGCTCTCCGGACAAGCAGGTGTCACTGTTCGAGAAAGGTATGCGCAACTGGTCGTCTTGGTGGTCCTTTGTCGCGAAGGGCTGCCCAGCGGCAACCGACCAACAAGCCATTCAACCGCAACGGGGTGATCGGCGCTTCAATCACCCCGGCTGGCAACAACCGGCCTATGCGGCGCTGTCTCAAGCTTTTCTCCTTGCCGAAGATTTCGCCGATCATGCGACGTCCGATGTTCCAGGATTGAGCGCTGACCATGATCGGGCGATGACATTTCTTGCGCGACAAATCATGGATGCGTTTTCGCCGTCCAACTTTCTTGCCAGCAGCCCCGAAGTCATTGAGCGAACGGTCGACGAATACGGGATGAACCTTTTGCGGGGCGTCGAGGCCTTCGCCAAGGATGTCCGAGAGCCGGCGCAGGAGCGGGGGGCCGCGCCACCCAAGAAACTGGGCCAAGACATCGCGGCGACACCCGGTAAAGTCGTCTACCGCAATCACCTCATCGAGCTGATCCAGTATGAGGCTGCCTCCAAAAGCGTCCACGCGCAGCCGGTCCTGATCACGCCAGCCTGGATCATGAAATATTACATTCTTGATCTCAGCGCCGAGAACTCGCTGGTGCAGTTTCTGACGAAGCAAGGCTTCACGGTCTTTATGATCTCATGGCGCAACCCAGGCGCCGCAGACGCTGATCTTGGGATGGCCGAATACCTGTCCTCCGGCCCGATAGCGGCCCTCGACTATATCGAGCAGGCATTGGGTGTCTCAAAAGTCCATACCGTCGGCTACTGCCTGGGCGGGACGTTGCTGGCAATCGCCGCCGCAAAGATGGCGCGCGATGGAGATGACCGGCTGGCCAGCATGACGCTGCTCGCGGCCCAGACGGACTTCAGCGAGGCCGGCGAGTTGATGCTCTTTATCAACGAAAGCCAGGTTTCCTTCCTCGAAGACAAAATGGCGGCACAAGGCTACCTCGATTCCCAACAGATGATGGGAGCGTTTCAGTTTCTTCGTTCCAACGATCTGATCTGGTCGAAGCTGATCCGCGCGTATCTTTTGGGCGAGGACCCGCGCCCCATGAACGATTTGATGCAGTGGAACGCCGACGGCACGCGGATGCCGGCAAAAATGCACGCCCAGTATTTGCGTCAGCTGTTTCTCAACAACGATCTGGCTGCCGGTCGGTACAAGGTGGATGGCCACGCCGTTTCGCTGCGCGATATTCGGGTACCGATTTTCGGGGTGGGGACGGAAACCGATCACATCGCCCCGTGGACTTCGGTCTTTAAAATTCACAACCTGGCCCACTCAGATATCACCTTCGTGTTGACCAATGGCGGGCACAATGCCGGGGTTATTTCCGAACCGGGCCACCGCCGCCGACACTACCGAATGCACACCGTCCGCGAGAAGGATCGCGGACTGTCCAGCGAGGATTGGCTCATCAGAGCCGCGGCGTCCGAAGGGAGTTGGTGGCCGGCTTGGACAACATGGCTTGCCAAAAACTCAACCGGTAAAACAGCGCCGCCCGATCTGCCAAAGGGTCTGTGCGACGCGCCTGGAACCTATGTTTTGATGGAGTGACTGATGGGACAGCTTTCAGCGGGACTGGTATCGAATTTTCTAGAAGGAAAGAGGGGCCTCGTGGTCGGGGTGGCCAATGAACACTCCATCGCCGCGGGCTGTGCCCGGGCTTTCCATGCTGGCGGTGCAGAAGTCGCGCTGACCTATCAAAACGAAAAAGCGAGGCGTTTTGTCGAGCCGGTTGCCGCCGACATTGAGGCGCCTTTGTTTCTACCGCTGGATGTAACCCAACCCGAGCAGATGGATAATGTATTCAGGGCGATTGGAGAGCAGTGGGGCCGGCTCGACTTCCTGCTGCATTCGATTGCTTTCTGTCCCAAAGACGATTTGCACGGGCGCGTGACGGATTGCTCGAAAGAGGGCTTTGCGCTGGCCATGGATATCTCGGTGCATTCTCTCATTCGGCTGGCCAAAGCGGCGGAACCGCTCATGACCGACGGCGGCACAATTCTGACCATGAGCTATCATGGCGCGGAAAAGGTCGTCGACCATTACAATATCATGGGGCCGGTGAAGGCGGCGTTGGAATCGACCGTCCGCTATCTGTCCGTTGAGCTTGGCGACCGGAACATCCGCGTCAACTCGATCTCCCCCGGGCCGCTCGCGACCCGTGCCGCTTCGGGGATCGATCATTTTGACGAACTCATCGAAGACGCCAAGGCCCGGGCACCGCTTCACAGGATCACAACCGTTGAAGAGGTCGGTGCCATGGCCAGCTGCCTTGTCGCCGACTTTGCCCGCTCCGTGAGCGGGAACACCGCTTACATCGACGGGGGCCATCACATTGTCTGAGCATGACACCTCAATCGGTTACATCGAGAACCGCACGATCGATGAAATAGAGATCGGTGACAGTGCGGAGCTGGTTCGCACGCTGACCGCCAAAGACATCGACGCCTTTGCAACTGTGTCGGGCGATATCAATCCCGCCCATGTTGACCCCGAATTCGCCGAGGAGAGCATCTTTCACAAGGTGATCGCACATGGCATGTGGGGCGGAGCGCTGATCTCAAATGTCCTTGGCATGCAACTGCCCGGGCCTGGAACGATCTATCTGGATCAGACGCTCAAGTTCCTCAAGCCTGTCGGTATTGGCGATACCGTGACGGTCCGGGTCACGGTTGCCGAAAAGAACAGCGAAAAGCAGCGTGTTGTGCTCGATTGCACGTGCGTGAACGACGCGGGCAAAACTGTGATTACCGGCCAGGCCACCGTGCTTGCGCCTGCCAAGAAGATCCGTCGCCCGCGTGTTGTCATGCCGGAGCTCCTGCTGCGCCGCCATGGGGCGGTGCTTGAAGACCTGCTATCCAAGGCAAAGAGTATTCCGCCTCTACCCACGGCGATCGTTCACCCCTGTGACGCCACAGCGCTCGAAGGTGCTTTGGAAGCGCGCGACTTGAATTTGATCGACCCCATTCTCATTGGCCCGCGCGCTCGTATTGCAAGCGTCGCCGAAGAACTCGACGTCTCGCTTGACGGCTTGGCGTTGATCGATACGCCGCACAGCCATGCCTCGGCAAAGATCGGCGTCAGCATCGTGCGTGAGGGGAAAGCGCACGCCCTCATGAAGGGTGCGCTCCACACCGACGAAATCATGGAGGCGGTGGTCGATCCTGCAACCGGCCTGCGTTCGGGCCGCCGCATGAGCCATGTCTATGTGATGGACGTGCCGGCTTACGCCAAACCGCTGATCATTACCGACGCGGCGATCAACATTTCCCCCGATCTCAAAACAAAGGTCGATATCGTCCAGAACGCTATCGATCTGGGCATCGCGCTCGGGATCGAAGCGCCGAAAGTTGCGCTACTGTCAGCTGTGGAGACGGTCACAACCCGCATGCCGTCGACGGTTGAGGCCGCAGCGCTGTGCAAGATGGCCGATCGTGGTCAAATTACAGGCGGTGTTCTCGATGGGCCACTGGCTTTGGATAATGCTGTGTCCATGAAGGCGGTGGCCAGTAAAGGCATAGCGTCACCCGTCGCCGGGCAAGCTGACATTTTGGTCGTCCCGAACGTCGAGGCTGGGAATATGCTGGCCAAGGAGCTGATGCACTTGGCAGGCGCGGAAGCGGCAGGCATCGTTTTGGGCGCGCAGGTGCCGATCATTCTGACGAGCCGCTCTGATGATAGCCAAACCCGCATTGCGTCGGCGGCAATTGCCGCGCTTCTCAGCGGGGCAAAACACCAGCCGGATGCCATGTAGCCGCGCCCGCAAACCCATCGCCAAAAGGCGCCCGAGCGCAGGCTCTGACGTACCGTATCATAACTGTCCTTCGATCGCTTCGAGGATGCGAAACCTCAACCGTCCAGTGCCACCGGGAAGCGCGATGACGAACCGCACCATCCCGTGTGTGCGGGTCTGGGCATACCCCGCCAGCGTGCTGACATCGTCGAGCGTGCCAGTCTTGTAGCGCGAGCCCCCGCCGGAGGTCTCCATGAGCCCCGCATAGGGCGCAAACGAAACGAGCAGACCCGCAAGTCCTTGTGCTGTGATCCGGTTCTGTCGGCTTAGTCCAGAACCCTCGACCATTGTGGCCGTGCCGCTCAGCCCACGCGCGTTCAGCAGTGCGCTCAGCGCAGCCTGCGAGCTCTGAAGGCTCACGGGCCCGCCAGTTGTGTGCGCTCCCACCTGCAGAAAGATCTGGTTGGCGATGTAATTGTTTGAATACAGCAGCATGCTGCGGACAATGTCCGACAGCGAGCGGGACTGGCGGTGCGTGTAAACCGGTACCAAACCGCCGCTTACCGGACCGATCGTAATGGCACCCTGCACATCGCCGCCTGCTTGTCTGATGAATGCTGCAATGAGTTCACCTGCGTATAGAGCGCTCAAGGACGGGTCTTGCTGCGCCAGGCTGATGCGCGACTGCCCCTGAGCTGCCCGCTGACGGAACTGGCGTATGGCGATTGGCGTGATCGGCGTCTGACGTTCTGCGGAGCGCACCTCGTCGCCGTTTCGGACCGCGTGGATTGTGTTGAAGTTGACCGCAAGCGCGGAGTTCAGAGCGTTATAGGCTTCGCTGTCGCTCGTCACACCGGGGATCGAGAGACTTTCGGGATACAGGCTCGTATCGAGCACCATGGCGCTGAAAGGCTCCGCGCCCGCCGCATTCACCAGCCCTCGCCCCAGCACTGCGAGCTCTTCGGATACAAGAAACGGATCACCACCGCCGCGGACGTACAAAACGCGGTTGGCATCAACATAGAAGCGGGTCTCAAAGCGGTAGTCGCCTCCTAAAACCTCCATCGCCAGCCAAGCCGTTACGATCTTGGCGACCGATGCCGGTACGAAGGGTTGATTGCTGTTATGAGAGACCAGAACCGCGCCGCTTTCGCTGACAACATGGACCAGCCCATTTGGCGCCAGATCGCGAACCGTTTCCCCGACATCGGCCCGAGCTGGCAAGGTTGCAAAACCCACAATCAGCGCAAGAAAGATAGCCCGAAGCACTTTTGGGATCCTCAGTAAATCGCAAGCGTGAAACTAGAGCGAAACCGAACAAATGTGCGAGGGGCGAGGGACCGTTTGCTTGTGGACGTTGTTCGGCAATGTGTGCATGCGGTTTACCGAGATGCTGGTGTTCGTTTGCATTGTCCGTCTGTGTAACGGCACCGGTATTTGGGGCTTTACCGAGCTACTCCGCAGCCGAGCGCGCATCGGCCGCGGTGCCGTAAACGGGCAGATCGGCGGTGCTTTTGCCATGTGCGGCCAACAATGTGTCCCGAACGAAGGCGATGTGCGCGGTCTCCTCGATGATCTCCGCCAGATATTGCGCGGCCATCAGCGTCTTGCCCACGCCAATCGTGCCGTGGTTGGCAAGCACAGCCGCTCGCACGGACGGATCACGAAACACCGGCGAAATCTCCACATCGGTTTGCGGTCCGCCGTTTTCCGACAATGGGATCAACGGCATCCGCCCGATCTTCTCGATTGTTTGAACCGTTAGGCAGGGGATTTCGATGCCCGCTGATGCGTAGCCGGTCGCCCAAGGCGAATGGCAATGCACAATCGCGTTGATATCGGGCCGAATGCGGTAAAGATCGGCATGAAAGTCGAGATCTTTGGAGGGTTTGAACGGCGATGGCTCGATGTGCCCATCGAGGTACGCAACTTGCAGATTGTCCCGCGAACATTCGGCAAATCCGACGCCCGAGGGCTTGATGACAATCGCATCAGTCGACGCAAGCCGAACCGAGAGATTGCCTCCAGCGTTGGTCTGCAGGCCGCGTTCGAAGCAGCGCCGCGCGGTTGCAATCAGCGCGTCCTTCTTGGCTTCCAGTTCTGCAGGATCAGGCGCTTGCCGAGACATGAAGTTCTCCGTTTCGGGCGGTGATATGGGGATGCAGCGCATCCATGATCGCCGCGGTCGTGCCCTTGTCGTTGATGTGATGATCAACCGTCTTAAGCGTGATACCCCGGCGCAAACTGTCTTGAAGGACACGCAAGCACAATTCGCGCAGGTGTGGCGCTTCGATAGCGCCGCCCGGTCGGTCCTGATGCGAAAAACCGCCCATGGGCACAAGAACCGTAACCGGCGCAGTTGAAGGGTTCAGGGCCTCTGCGAGCTTCGCGGTGACCCGCACCATCTCGTCCTCTGTGACCTCAACATGCGTAAAAAGGCCGGAATGTGCGTAATGGGGACGCGCCCGATAGTGTTCGGGAATGAGCGCCAACTCGCCCAGTCCGATGAAGTTCAACCCACCGGGCAGCACGATCTGCGGCACCTGGCTGTCGCGGGCCGCGGTAAATCTGTCGGGCATCTCAACATTGGCGCCTGCGATGTGCAGGCGTGTGAGCTCGTGAACGGTCATATCCACAACCGTGTGGAACGTGCCGCATCGCGCGAAGCGCGCATAAGCAGCGCCGCCGAAGCCATTGGCATGAAAGACGGTGGTTTCTTCGCCCTGCTTGTTGAGTGCGGCGACCAACGCGTCGGCGCAGCCGCCCGTTGCCCCCAAGGCTGTAATCCCCACCGATGGCTCGTCGGATACATGCGGAAGGCGTGTGGCGCTGTTGCACAGGCCCGCAAGCATGGCCGCCGCGTTCTGCAACACCTGCCGAAGTGCCTGGTTCAGCCCGCATACGTCGGCAAGCGTTGGGACGACGGTAATCGCATTGTCCGCTAACGCATAACGCGGGTCGAACGGCAAGGTCGTCACCAGCATCTTCGGGAAGGCGAAGGGCATGGAGCGCATCACCTCAAGCGCGATCTCACCGCCCGTTCCCCCGCCGATTGAAACCGCAGCGGCAGCGCCGGAATCGATGGCTTCTCGAGCCAGGAGCGACGCGTCACGAGCGACCTGGGCCATGCCTTCGAGCTTCCGGTCCCCCGACCAGATTTCGCCATGCGCGTTCAACGACAAATCGAGCACATGACAGTGCACGTCATGCCGGGCGATTGCCTCGGTGAAATAGGCAATCGCCTCGTGCTTGGTCTCCATCGTTGCAAGCAGAAGGACTGAGCAGCCCATCGGTTCGCTTATCCCTTCACAGCCCCAGCCGTCATCCCGGTTATGATCTGACGAGACGCGAAAAATGTGAAGAGGATCGGCGGGATGGCAAGCAGCATACCCGTCGCCATGATGACCCCCCAGTCGATGTTGAACTCCGTTATCGAGTTCACAATCGTCACCGGAACCGTCCGGGAGTTGCGGTCGGACAGCGCGTTGGCGAGCAGGAATTCGTTCCACGCGACCCGGAAGGTGAAAATCGCAGCTGCTGCCAGACCGGGCTGGATCAACGGCAGAACAACAAGGAAAAACACCCGGAACGGCCCTGCGCCATCGATGCGGGCGGCTTCTTCGAGCTGGATCGGCACCTGCACGATGAAGCTTTGCAAGATCCAGATGACGAACGGCAAATTCATCGCCACATAAACGAGAATGATCCCCGATCGGGTTCCGCCAAGGCCGAACTGCTCGTTCCAGATGCCGAACACAGGGACAAGCAGAACCGCAGGCGGTACCATGCGCATGATCAAGGTGGTCAGGCTCGCGCTGTCCCGCCCCATGAAGCGGAAGCGGACGATCGCATAGGCGGCCATGCAGCCGAGGATGAGCGTCAAGCCGGTTGAAACCAGCGAAATGATCAGCGAGTTGACGAGCGCACGCCCAAATGTCGGGTCGCACCGCCGCAAATGCTCGGGTTCGTAAGGCAGAAACTCGCACAGTGCCGTCTCATAGTTCTGCAGCGTTGGCATGAAGAACAGGCTGGCTGTCGGTGACGTGATGTCGACGTTCAGTTTGAACGAGTTCATCAGCATCAACGCGATCGGGCCCGCCGACATGAAGACCAGGCAAATCAGAAGAACATAGAAGCCGGGATGGGCCTTGTCGTCGTCGCGCACCGCCATCAGACCGCCTCCTCTTCGGCTTGTGCCGCCTTGGCTCCGGCAGCCTTGATCCGCGCGACGCGGGCGTCATTGAGCTTGGTGTAGATGAACATGATGGCCGTGATGATCATCAGGAGCATCAGCAGGTAGTTCGACATCGCCGCCGCTTCACCGAGCTGCCTGAACTCGGACGCCGTTCGCGATATTCGAAGGGCCAGAATTTCCGTCGATAGCCCCGGTCCGCCATTGGTCATCACCAGGATCACCTCCAGCACCTTAAATGCATCAATCAGGCGCAGCAGACAGGTGACGATCAGCACCGGCATCATCAGCGGCAGTTTGATATGAATGATCTGCTGCCAGCCGGTGGCACCATCAACCCGGGCCGCCTCCAACGCCGATGATGGCAGCGATTGCAGTGCCGCCAGCGCGAGGATGAAGATGAAGGGCGTCCACTGCCAGATGTCCGCGATGACAACGGAGGTGAATGCCCAGGTGGAATCCGACAGGAAGGGGATGGTCGGCAGCCCAAGATCGGACAACCAGCGATTAAACACACCCACCTGCGGGTGGTACATGTACCGCCACATCAGGCCGACAACGATCGGCGCGATCATCATGGGCAGAATGAAGATTGTGCGCAGGACGGACATTCCGCGCAGCTTCCGGTCCAGCAACAGAGCGAGCCCGACCCCGATGACCATTTCTATGGAAACGACCAGCGCTGCGAAGCGGATCGTGACCCAGAAGCTTTCCCAGAAACTGTCTGAGTTCCACAGATTGATGTAATTTCGAAGGCCGATGAAGTCGGCTTCGCCAATCCGTTGCGACGGATTCCAATCGAGGAAGCTGGCGTAGACCATGTACCCGATCGGGTACAAAAGCGCGATGACCATCACCGCCGCTGCCGGGGCGAGGAACATGTAGGGGGTCAGCCGATTTGCCGCCTGGATGTTCATGATGCTGTCGCGGATGCTCGTGTGTGAAGCGAAGAGGTGGCGGGCCCGAGGATCACAGGCCCGCCGCTCATGTCACGTCAGTTCCAGGTGTAGTACCCGGCCTCTTCCATGATGGCGCGCGCACGTTCGGCAACACCATCAAGGCCTTCCTGAATGTCGAGGTCCTCGGTCAGGATCTGCGACAATGTCGTGCCGAGGTCGGCGTTGATCTCACCCCATGTCGGGATGATCGGGCGCCAGTCGGGATCAGCGAACTGCAGTGCCTCACCGAACGTTGCCGAGTAGGGGAACCGCTCGTTAAGCTCAGGGTCCTGGTAGGTCGAGAACCTTGACGGGTTTCCGCCTTCCAAAGCGATCAAGCGGTCGATGCGCGGGCTGGTGAGCCACTGCATCAGCAGGAATGCTGCTTCGGGGTTGTTGGCGTTGCGCGGAATGGCGAGGCCGAACCCGCCGGTCTGCGAAGCGCGCTCGACGCCCATCGGGTGCATCGCCCAACCGACATTGCCGGCAACCGTCGAACGGGACGGATCCTCGAACGTTGACGCGAAGGCGATCGAGTCGAGGAACATGGCGTACTGCCCCTGGGCGAACGCCGCAGCCGCCTCGGACGGACCAAATGTGGTCGATCCTTCGATGCCGCAGTCGACGATTGTCTTGAGAGCTTCAGCAGCTTCGATGCCTTGCTCGTTGTTCACGATCGGCTGCCAGTTATCGTCGAAAACGCCGCCGCCGAGCGGGTTGAGGTGAAGCAGGTATGCGTGGCTGGCCTGGTGCCCAGATGCTGCGCGAGAGGCAAGTCCGCCCATACCGGGCTCAAGCTCTGGAATCAGGCAAGCCAGCTCAAGAAGCTCATCGTAGGTCTCGGGAACCTCGAGACCGTGCTTTTCAAAGATATCAGTCCGGTAGCCGAGGACGGAGGTTTCCGAGCCGAAAGGAATACCGAACAGTGAACCAGTCGGCCCCGGCAAATAGCCCTTTGTTCCGCCAGCAACGCCGATGTTCTGGACGTAGCCATCGATCAAATCGTCGGCATTGTAGCTTGGGTCGGCGAGAGCCGGGTCCATGAAGAAACGCGCCAGATTGTGCAGCTGATCGGCGAACACATAATCGGCTTTGGAGAACACGACATAAGCGATGAGATCGTAATCGCCCTCGTCCTGCGTCAGCTCCAGCGTTTGCCGCTCGCGCATGCGCAGATATTGCAGCTGATCGACCTCAACTTCGATGCCGGTCTCTTCGGTGAACAGTGGCAAGACGTTGAGCACAGCGTCATAGTGCGGGTGCGCGGGGAAGTTGACCACCAGCGTATCGCCCTCATACGGCTCATACGGGTTGGCGAGCGCTACCGCGCCAGCAAGTGCGGTCGACATAAATGCCGCCGTCATCGTTACTTTCAGTGCCTTCATAAATCCCTCCCAGGATGATTTGTGGGCGGCAAGGCCCGACGTGCGCGGCGGCTTAGAGCGCCGCTTCGGTTTGCGGATCAAACAGATGAATTTCATCCGCCTTGATCCGGAACGATCGCGTCTCGCCCGCTGGAACGGGCGCAGGCGTCGTAATCTCGAGTTGGATGGTCTGGCCGGCGATCTCGGTGATAAGCACCGACTGCGCACCGACATATTCCGACAGAATAATGGGCAGCGTAATCGCATCGTCTTCGTCGCTCTGGACAAATGACGAGGGCCTGACGCCCAGGTGCACCTTGCGGCTCGGTTGAGCGTTGAGTGCGCCTCTGCGCGCTTCATCGATCGGCAGTTTGAGGTCTTGGGCGATGGCGAACAGACTGCCACCCTCATCCACCAGCTCGACGTCTATGAAATTCATGGTGGGCGAGCCGATGAAGCCCGCCACAAAACGGTTTGCCGGACGGCGGTACAGTTCCTCCGGTGTACCGGCCTGCATGATCTCGCCTGCGCGCATCACAACGATCTTGTCGCCGAGCGTCATCGCCTCGATCTGATCATGCGTCACGTAGATCATGTTCTTCTGAACACGCTTGGACATCAGCCCAAGTTCCGCGCGCATCTGCCCGCGCAATTTCGCGTCGAGATTGGACAGGGGCTCATCGAACAGGAAGGTCGATGCATCGCGCACCAAGGCCCGTCCCATAGCAACCCGCTGCCGCTGGCCACCCGACAGCGCACCGGGCTTGCGGTCGAGGTAGTCGGTCAGCCCCAAGGTCGCGGCCACCTCCTTCACGCGTTTATCGATGTCCGCCTTCGGATAGCGCGCCAACCGCAGTGCAAACGACATGTTCTTGTGAACATTCATGTGCGGGTAAAGCGCGTAATCCTGAAAGACCATCGCAAGGTCGCGGTCTTTCGGATCAAGCCGTGTGACGTTTGTCTCGCCCATGCGGATCGCGCCATCCGAAACGGCCTCTAGTCCCGCAATCATGCGCAGAGTAGTTGACTTCCCGCAGCCGGACGGGCCGACCAGGACCGTGAACTCGCCATCCTCCATGGATAGGTTGAGTTCTTCGATCACCGTCACGGACCCATAGTCCTTGCGGAGATTTTCAAGGCGGATTTCAGGCATGCCGCTCTTCTTATTTTTGCAACTCGTCAATTCACACATAGTTTGTATACATTGGCAAGAAAAAAAGTACCTATTGGTGAGCTGATTGCCTCTTTGCACCGTCTGAGGTACGGTCCTCAGCCAGAACCGCAGGAGAATTTGCATGGTCAGCCCGGCCTCCAAACTCAATGGAGTGGCAATTAAAGGCCGCCGGAACACAGCGGACCGCATTGAGAAGGCACTGTTAAGTGAGATCACGGCCGGGCAGATCGAACCCGGCGAAAGGCTTGACGAGACAAGGTTGGCGTCCCGTTTTGGCGCATCGCGCACGCCGGTTCGGGAGGCGCTCGGCCGGTTGCGTGCACAAGGCGTGGTTGAGGAGGGCGAAGGGCGCGGTCTGCGCGTTGCACAGTACAGCCGCGAAGAGCTTGCGCAAATGTTCGAGGCGATGCACGAGATCGAAGCCTTGTGTGCGAGGCTTGTCGCTCAACGTCTGACTTTATTGGCAAAATCTCGTCTGGAGGCCGCTCAAGCGCGTTGCCGCGACGCTGCCGAAGCAGGTGACAGAGTAGGGTATCTGCGGGCGAACGAAGAGCTGCATTTCGAGATCTATGAGGCAACTGGCAACCCGTATATACGCCAGATAGCCAGCGAATTTCGCAGTCGCTCGGGCCCCTTCCGGGCGAAGAAGTTCGCAACCAAGGAAGACCTCATCGCTTCAGCTGTCAGCCACGAGGTCTTGCTCCAAAAGATCTTCTCAGCGAACTCCAACGATGCTTTCGACTACATGCGCAAGCATATGGAGGAGAGCTTCATGCAGGTGCTCGCTGCCAACTAGTCTCCTACGTTGGGCATCGCAGCTTTTTTGCAGAAAGATGGCACACAGCTGTGGACAGAGCAGCATTTGTGTATACAAAAATGCCCAACAAAAAGACCTAGGGGAACACAATGGGCGTCGTAGAAACCAAAATCTATCCCATCAACACCGGCTGGCTCGAAGCTGATCTCGGCACCTACATCTTCTGGAAGGGGCCAGCGGGAAAGAAATACTGGAACCCGGTCTACTGCCATTACGTCGATACCGGTGAGTACAAGATCCTGATCGATACCGGTTTGCCCGATGAGGAACGGGCCACCAAGTACCACCACAAGTGCGAGAAGCGCGGCTGCCTGCAGGTGCATGAGCATCTGGAACAGAAGCTTGGGGTTCACCCCGACGAGATCGACGCCATCGTCTTCACGCACCTGCACTGGGACCATGTGCAGAACATGAAGCGGTTCAAGAACGCGCGCTACATTGCGCCCAAGGCCGAGATCGAAATGGCTTACAATCCGCTTCCACTGTACTACCGGACCTATGAGGCCAACATCGGCGTGGAGCAGGCGTATGCAGGCTGCGTGTTCGAAGCTGTCGAAGATGAGTGCGAAGTGCTGCCGGGCATCACCATGTTCCACACGCCGGGGCACTCGGTCGGACATATGGCGGTGTCTGTCGCGACAAGCGTTGGCGATATCTGCGTGGTCGGCGATGCCATCTTTGTGGAGCGCAATCTCGAACCAAACCCAGCGGAAAAATGGCGCTACTGGGTACCTGCCCGGTTCGTGAACTCCTATGAGGGTTGGAAGTCGGTCGAAGAGATCGACAAGCGGGCGGATTACGTCCTGCCCTGCCACGATGAGGCGGCGAATGCGCGCTCCGATGTATACCCGTATCCGGGCATGCCGCTGCGCAAGCGGCGTCAGGTCATCCCAGGGTACAAATTCTATTTCGGTGACATGCCTGCGGGCAGCGTCGGCAAGGCAGCACCGGCCATGTCCGCGCAGGAGGTGGATGGCTATATCGCGAGCCTCAAAGACCCCAAGGACATGGCGGAGTACTGATTGATCCAACAGCACGAGCTGTGGGGCGCGGCATGCCGGAGCTGACCGATCGGATCGCTGATATTGTCGGCCGCCTTGATGCGGTGGTCTTCGACCAGTGGGGTGTTCTACACAATGGCAGCACGGCCTATGCGGGTGCTGCCGACGCCCTCCACACGCTGCACCGGCAAGGCAAAAAGCTGGCCGTCTTGTCGAACTCGGGCAAGCGCGCTGATGCAAACCGGGATCGTATCGCGGCCATGGGATTGCCGGCTGAGCTTTTCGATTTGGTGATGACCTCTGGCGAAGCGTTCTGGCAGGATTGCCAGTCGGGAAGGGTGGTGATGGGCCGGGTTTTTCCGATCACGGCCAAGCCCGGTGACTTCGAAACATGGCGCGGCCCATTGCCGATCCGTGAAGCTGGTGACGTTCTGGAAGCCAACAGCGTACTTCTCATGGGCCTGCCCGAGGGGAGCGACGGCTCAACCGAAGCGAGCGTCCTTAAAACGGCGCGCTCTTGCGGTCTGCCGCTGTATTGCACCAACCCGGACCGGGGGTCGCCAAGGGCTGGTGGCGCAATCCAGCTGTCGCCCGGGGCTTTGGCCCATGCGTACCAGGATGCAGGCGGCGAGGTGACCTTCTATGGAAAGCCTCACCTCCCGGTCTTTGACGCTCTGACGGACGCCCTTGGGACCGATCCGGCCAAGATATTGATGGTGGGAGACTCGCTCGAACACGACATCGCAGGTGGAGCGAGTGCTGGTTGGCAGACTGCGTTCGTGATGGGCGGCCTGCACGCAGATGCCTTTGTTGACGCCGATGCGCAGGCAGCGCTTGAGCGGCTCGCCGCTGCGCATGCGTCTCCCTTGCCCGACTATATGATCAGCCATCTGGCCAGTCCTGGAGCCTGAACCATGTCGCCAATCTCCGCTTTGCCCGATGCGTTTCTGGCGCTCTCTGCCGCATGCGGAAAAGACCCGCTGCGTGTGCAGGGGCCTGGCGGGAACACAAGCATCAAGGTGGATCGGTCGCTCTGGATCAAGGCTTCGGGCACCGAGTTGGCGGATGCCTTGGACAAGCCGATTTTCGTAGAAGTCGACCACGCCATCGCTCACGCCGAGGCGAAGGGCTCGGGCGACGGCACGTGCCGTGCTGCGATTGTCGATCCCACAGCTGGTCTGCGACCTTCCATCGAGACGACCTTCCACGCGTTGATCCCTTGGCGCGTTGTGGTTCACACCCATTCCGTCGCGACGATCGTTCACACGATCGGGCCGGAGGGCGAAAAGGCGGCGCATGAGAAGCTCCGAGGGTTACCGTTTGTCGCGGTGCCCTATCGCAAACCGGGACGACCGCTGACCAACGTGATCGCCGAAGCGATTGATGCACGCACCCAGATTGTTCTTCTCGGCAACCACGGGCTTATCGTCGCCGGAGATTCCGTTGAGGACGTCGCAGAGCTGATGGACGAGGTCGAGCGGCGACTTGAAATGCCAGTCATAGGCAGGCATGCCCCCGCGTCGACGGAACCACCGGCAGGATTTCGTTGGCTTGATGATGCCGCTTTGGCAAAAAATGCACGACTGTTCGCCCTGGCAACGGGCGGGTCGTATTATCCTGATCATGTGGTCTTTCTAGGTCCGGGCTTGCCAAAAGCGCCGACCGAGGGCGCACCTGTCTGTCTCATCGAGAACCAGGGCTTGGCCGTCCGCACCGATGCCACCGACGCTCAAGCGGCCATGGCGCAATGCGTCTCTGATGTTTTGACGCGGTTGCCAGAGGAATGGTCCCCCGCAGCGATTGGCGCCGAGGCGGAAGCCGAGCTTCTGAACTGGGATGCAGAGAAATACCGCCAGGCGCTTGCGGCGCGCGATAATGAAGCAAGCTGAGATGCTTGTTCTGGGCATCGATATCGGAACCTCTGGCGTACGAACTGCGGTCCTCGATCAAGACGGAACGCTTGTCAGCACAGCACGCGCCGCGCACCTTCCAACCTCCAACGAGGATGCCAATGCCTGGTGGGACGCTGCCGCACGAGCCGTGCAGGCACAAGTAAGCGCGCTTCACGAGACCCAACACAACCCGCACGAGATCGAGCGCATCGCTATCGATGGGACGTCGGGATCGATGGTGCTGGTTGATGCCACTTTGAACCCTGTCACTGCCGCCATGATGTACAACTCGGGCGGCTTTGATCGCGAAGCTGAGCGTATTGCGAGCCACGCCGAACCCGGATCGATAACGCTTGGGCCGTCATCGGCCCTTGCGCGCATGCTGCGCCTGCAGGCGATGGATGAAAGCGGATCTGCGGTTCATTTGCTGCATCAGGCTGACTATGTGCTCGCGAAGCTGGCTGGCATGTCGCTCGGCTCCGACGACAACAACGCCCTGAAGCTTGGCTGGGACCCGGCAGTTGGTGACTGGCCATCATGGTTCGAGACGGCGGGCGTACCGGTCGAAACGCTCCCAAACGTTCACCGCCCCGGCGCAGAAATTGGCGAGCTCAGCCACGCGGTCGCAGATGCCTTGGGCCTGGCGGCAGGCACGAAGCTGCATGCTGGCACAACCGATAGCATTGCGGCGTTTCTCGCAAGCGGCGCGACCGAAATCGGTGACGCCGTGACCTCGCTCGGCACGACCCTCGCCATCAAGTTGCTCAGCGACGCACGCGTCGATGACCCCGCAAGCGGCGTCTACAGTCATCTGGTCAACGGCAAGTGGCTCGCTGGCGGCGCATCCAACACGGGCGGAGGCGTCCTCGCGCACCATTTTTCCGGGCAGCAGCTTGCTGACCTTAGCGCCCGCATCGATCCGGATGTGGCGTCACAACTGCACTATTATCCCTTGCTCAAGGCGGGTGAACGCTTCCCCGTCAACGAGCCGCAACTGGAGCCGAAGCTCGAACCCAGACCGCTAGATGATGCCGAGTTTCTCAAAGGAATGCTTGAGGCGATGGCCCGCATCGAAAAGCAGGGCTATGACGCGCTCCACCGCTTAGGTGCGCCATCCCCCAAACGGTTGTTCACCGCCGGTGGCGGCGCCAAAAATGCGATTTGGTCTGCAATCCGCGCTCGGCATGTCGATGCGCAGATGGTTGAACCGCGCCACAGCGAGGCCGCGGTCGGCGCTGCCCAACTGTGCCTTTTGGGGAGCGGCTGATCGTCCTGCGCACAAGGGCGTGCAATCACTCAGCTGCTGTCGGCAGCTCCGCTGCGATCCGATCGTCATTGTCGGAATGCCGCGATGCCAATGGCAGTTTGGGCAGGTCTGTCGTCGGTTTGCTTGTTGTGTCGTCCCCGGCAACCTGCGCCTTGCTCTTGTAGGTGAAGAACAACCGCGATTGAGCGATGAAGACAGCGGGAACCGCCAGCACGATGATCACCGTGCCGAACAGGACGCCAAATCCTACCGAAACGGCCAGCGGAATAAGGAACTGTGCCTGCAGGCTCGTTTCCATAATCAGTGGATAGATGCCCAGGAAGGTGGTGATGGAGGTCAGCAAAATGGGCCTGAAGCGATCCTTCGTGCCTTCAATGACGGCGGTTCGCGTATCCATCCCTTTATCAAGGTACTCATTGTACAAATCGATCATAACCAGCGAATTATTGATCACGACCCCCGCAAGACCGATGATACCGAAGATTGACAGCAGGCCGAGCGACACACCAACGACATAGTGCCCGACGATTGCTCCAATCAGCCCAAGCGGGATTGCGATCATCACCACAAGCGGCTGGATGTAGGATCGGAAGATCAAGGCCAGCAGCGCAAAGATGATCAATAAGGCCAAGATCGATGCCTGGCTGAGAGCGGCTTGCGCTTCGCCTTGCGTCCGCTGTTCGCCCCCGAAGTCGACGATCAGCCCGCCATAGGTCTCGGTTAGCACGGGCAGCAGATCGGTGCGGATGATCTCGTTCGCCTCTTGCGCCGTGATGACCGTGGTATCGACGTCCGCGGTGATGGTCGTGATGGTACGTCCGTTTCGGCGGCTTATCTGGGTTGCGGCGACGCCCTCGCGAAGTTCTGCAACCACCGAAAGGGGAATAAGGTCGCCCGCTGGGGTCCGAATGTCCGTGTCGAGCAGATCAACGACGCTTTGGCGGTCTTGAGCCGCATAGCGTACGGATACCTGCACATCGTCGCTACCGCGCTGCACCCGCGTTGCTTCGATGCCGAAGAAGCCGCCGCGAATCTGCGTTGCCAAGTCATTGCGCGTGATCCCGTAAAGTCGGGCTTCGTCGCGAAGTGCCAACGTGTATTCGAGCCGGCCCGCCGTTGCGTCATCCTGAATGCCGAAGACGCCGGGTATCGCTTCGAGTTGTGCACGGACGTCCGCCACCACAGGTGTGATATCGCCGCCGTCGGGCACCGACAGTTCCAGCGCGATGGCGCTGCCCGCATCCACCAGTGACGATGTAACGGTGAGGGAGGTCAGCCCAGCGATGGTGCCGATCTCTTGCAGCCACTGCGCTTCGAACGCTGCCGTTGGCCACGCACGCTCTTCGGGTGGCAGAATCTGGACCGTGATGTTCGCCAGCGACGAGTTCACCGATGCCGCTGATGCGAAGGGCCCGCCACCCCCAGCACTGCGCCCCAGAACCGTGTTCACATCAACAATGATCTGCTGCTCCATGCCGCGTTCATCTTCCATGCGCGCGGCGGCGCGCTCAGCAGCGAGACGGATTGTCTCGGCGACCGAACCTGTGCGCTCGAGGCTTGTCCCATCGACGAGGTCGACGTTTGCGATGACGTACTCACCGTCGATCGCGGGAAAGAACTCAAACTTCACATAGCCATGAGCCACCAGGCCGACAGTCATGATCATCGCTGCGATCACACCGGCAATAGGGACCAGGAAACGCTTGGTAACGAAGCGCAGCATCGCCGTCAGCGGATAGCGGATAAACCATTGCAGCGCCCCATCAATGACGCCTCTAACCCAGCCGATCGGCCTGAACGCCAGAGGAGCGCGATAGTCCGAATCGACCCGCATCTTCGACAGATTGTTGGGCAACACGAACAGCGATTGAAGAAGGGAAAGGGTCAGCACGATCATGACGATGATCGGGATGTCGACGAGAAAGCTGCCAAGCGGTGCGGGCATCTGCAACAAGGGCGTGAAGGCCACGATTGTGGTCAGCGCAGAAAAAACAACCGGGACCGCAACCCGCTGGACCCCGACCACAGCTGCTGCCTGAGGTGTTTCGCCCTTCTCGCCGTTCTTGAAGATGTTCTCGGAGATGACGATCGCGTTGTCGACGACGATCCCGATGGCAAGGATAAAGCCAAACAGCGAGATCATGTTCACCGACACATCCAAGGCGCTCATCACCACAAAGGTGCCGGCAAAGGCGATGCTGATGTTGACCGCGCACCAGAACGCCAGGCGAATGTCGAGGAACAGCGCGAGGCAGATGATGACCAGAACCAGACCGGTGAAGGCATTCTTGATCAGAAGATCGAGCCGCGATTGCAAAACGACGCTCTCGTCCTGCCAGAGCGTAATGCTCACGCCAGCAGGCAGCGACGCGCGAAAGGTGCCGTCAACATAGGTCCGCACCGCTTCGGCGACATCAAGCACCTGCTCGTCGCCGACCCTGAAAACGTTGACGGTTACCGCTGTATCACCCGCGTAGCGCTGGACCAGATCATCGTCTTCAAAGCCATCGGTAACGGTGGCAATATCGCCAACGCGAACTTGCGCACCGGTCTCGCTGGTTCGGAGAACGATGTCGGCAAATTCCTGCGCGGTGAAGTTTCGTCCCAGCGTCCGGATGGGCACCGACAAGCTCGCTGAGTCGACGTCGCCACCGGGTAGTTCAAGCGAGTTCGCCCCGATCGTCTGCGCAACATCTTGCAACGTCAGACCGTAGGCGGCCAGCGTGTTCCGTTCGATGGTTATCGCGATTTCGCGATCGGGAATATTTTGCGTCTCCACGAAGGAAATCGCATCGAGCAAGGTTAGCTCATCCTTGAGCCGCTCGGCCTGCTCAACGAGTGTCCGCAAAGTTGCCTGACCGTGGACAGCGATCTCCATGACGCGCGTTGTATTGGTTGAGCGCACAATCGTGGGCTCGTCGGCGTCTTCTGGGAAGACGGTAATGCGGTCGATCTCGGTCTTGATCTCGTCGAGCTTCTCCATGACGTCTTCGCCGGCAAGAAAGCTGACCGAAAGCGAGCCGCGGCCCTCGCTGGCGGTCGCGTTGATCTCATCAATACCGTCGATGCTGGCCAGCTGTTCTTCGATGGGTCGGATGATGGATTGGGTTACCTCTTCAGGCGCAGCACCCTGATAGGGCATGCTGATCGAAACAGTATCGAGATCGAATTCCGGGAAGGTGGTCTGGCGGATCGAAAGCGCTGAGGCGATCCCAGCCAGCAGGACGATGATCATGATCATGTTGCCCGCAACGGGATGCTCGGCCATCCATTTGAGTGCGCCGTTCATGTCAGCCCCCAACCTGTACGGTGGCAGGCGGCGGCGAAGCTGCACTGACCGTCATGCCATCACTGACGCTCGACAGCGGGCTGGTGACGAGCATAGCGGTAGCAGCCAGGTTGGGGCCGGTGATGAAGGCCTTGTCGCCAGCACGATGCAGCACCGTGATCGGCTCAACCCGAAGCGATCCGCCATCTAGTATCCAAACTGCCTCATCGTTGCGGACTGCCGTTACATCGACGACAAAGGTGTCATCGGGGACGTCGGCCTGAATTTCAACGCTGACAAATGCGTTGATCAAAGCCGGTAAGGCGGGCCCTGCACCGCCACTTGCAGGCTTGCCTGCGGCGGGGTCATCGAGCGCAAGCGTGACCGAAAGCGTCCGGGTCTGGGCATCGATCTGCCGATCAACCCGCGCGATCTGCGCGCTCCACTGGTAGTCCTGCCCGGCAAACTCGGTTTCGACTGACGCCCTTGCTGTTGGGTTCGAGAACAGGTTTGCGATCAGTGCAGCTTCGCGCTCACGGATGTCGACCGTGACTTCAAGTGCGTCCGCTGAATAAATCTGTGCGACCGGCGCACCTTGCGCAATCACCGCACCCAACTCGGCCTGCTTTGACAGTACACGGCCATCGAAAGGGGCTTCGACAACGGTGTTTGCCAACGCGATTTCGGCAGCTTCCCGATTGGCATAGAGGCTACGAAGCGACGCTTCCAATTCCTGTTCGCGGCTAAGCAGCTGATCAAGTTGATCTTGCGCGATGATACCGCCGTCACGCAGTTCATAGGCACGCTCGAGCTGGGTAATCACCAGGTTCAGTTGGGCGGTCGAGCTTTCGATCGTTGCCACGACTTGCGCCAGGTTGGCGCGTGCGTTGCGGTCATCAAGGCGGAAAAGGATGTCGCCCTTCTCGAAAGCGCCCCGCGCATCGATAGCGGGGTGCAACTCGACGATGCGCCCGCCAGTTTCCCCGGCGATGTCGAGCAGGCGGCTGGCGCTGATGAAGCCGTCGGCTGCGATCGGGATACCGTTCGCCGCTTGCAGGGGTGCTGCCTCAACGGTTGGGACGCTGCGCTCGATGGGCGCTGCTTCAACCACGGTGCGGTTTTCTGCCAGAAACTGAAAGCCGAACCAGCCCCCAGCAACAATAGCAACAGCCACAGCTAGCCAGAACACTTCCTTGATTGCGCGCCACATGAAAGCCAAAGCCGGTCTCCCTTATTCAAACAACTGTTCACTTACGCCGCAGTCCGCCACTGGATTAGCCAGATTGTGGCAGTGCCTACAATCTCAGCACTGCGCAGCCCGAAACGGGGGTGAACAGACTGTTCAGCCTTGTCGAACGAGCCGGCTGTCCTGCACTGGAAGGAAGTCCTAGGCCGATGGATAAATGCTATAGCACAATTGTTTCAAACGTATGTATTAAATTTTGGCAAGACTGACAAATCGATTGAAGATCCGATCGGGATTCCTGCGGCTCACCCTTCTCATTTGCGCCGCAAAGCCCTATGGACGGGCCTATGACGACCGGCACCGAGCGAAATCAGGACAGCCGTACCGAGGCGACCAAGCTGGCCCTTTTGGAGGCAGCCATGAAGCTGTTTGGCGAGAAGGGTTATGACAACACAACAGTTCGCGACCTGATCAACGAGGCTGGTGTCAATCTTGCCGCCATCAACTATCATTTCGGTGGCAAGGAAGGCTTGCGCTATGCTGCGATCGGCCATCTCGCCTGTACCTTCCGGAACGAGGGTCCCGGCGAGGTCTTGCAGCATCTGACACCGGAAAAGATCGCAACCATGACGGCCGAAGAGGCGCGCGCAACGGTGCGGGAAATCATGCGTGCGTCTTTCATCCGATCAACCAGAGGGCCGGACGCCGACATCAAGTCGCGCTACATCCAACGTGAGCTCATCCAAGGTGGAAAGCCGACAGAGCTGTTCTACGAGAATGTTTTCAGCTTGCAGTTCACCCTTATGCGAACACTGGTTGCGCGTATGACCGGCGAAGACCCTGAAAGCGAAATGGTCCGCCTTCGGGCGGTCAACCTCGTCGCCCAGAGCGTCTTTCTGAACCTTGCCCGCCCGCTGGTTCTGATGGCTCTTGAGTGGGAGAACTATACCGAGGACAAGTCGCACACCATCGCGGACGCTTTCTGGCTCCACCATCAATAAGTGCGGATGTCAGAGGTCAGCTTAGCTGCCTGGCATGGCCACCGCTCGCTTCCAGCGCCGTAGGGCTAACGCTTTGGCTGTAAAGCAACTGTCAAAGTGCAGCGGCGGGCAAAGAAACCGCCTTTCCAAAGGGTGCGGCTGGAGGTCACTCGATCGGCCTCTCATCGTTCAGGAGATCTTCCTGATTGCCTTCGGCGCGCTCTTGTTCGACCTGTTTTTGAACATCGGTTTCCGGCGAGACGTCCAGATCCTCGAGGTTCATAATGGCTGCCGGGCGCTCCTCTTTCAGCGTCGACCGTCCAATCGGTTCCGGGTCAGGGGCTGCAGCCTGCTGCATGATGATGGCGCCATCACCAGCGCCATCGATGCGAAGGCGGTAGATCGGTTCAGGGAAGCTGAAGCCCGCAGTTTCGAGTGTCCGTTTGACAGCGTTGATTGCGCCGCTGCGCGCCTTGAGAAAATCCGTTTCACGCTGGTCAATCCAGGCGGCAAACCAGATGACAATGCTTGAATCGCCAACCTTCTGGATGCCAGCCAGCGGCGCGGGATGGGCGAGAACGAACGACAGCTCCAGGAGTGTCGCCTCGGCCTTTCCGATGGCTTCCAGCGGATCATTGTTCGTATCGATCCCCAGCTCAAAGTCAAAGCGACGCTGCGGATTGCGTGTGTAGTTGAGGATGATGCCCTTGAAGACCTGGGCGTTGGGAATGCGCAAATGGTTGCCGTCGAGGGTCCTGAGAATGGTCGCGCGCGAGGTCAGCCGGACCACGATCCCCTCGAGATCGTTGATTGCGACAAAATCGTTGGCGCGAAAGGGTTGCCGCAGGCTCAACATGACGCTGGCGATATAGTTTTCGATGGTGTCGCGAACGGCGAACCCGACCGCAAGGCCAATCAAGCCCGCGCCACCAGCCGCCGCGCCAAACAGCGCCATTGCGTCCAGAATACTGAGCGCGAGCAACAGGCCCAGCAGAAAACCCAAAATCAGAACTGTCTGCGAGAGCAGTCGTGCGATGAACAGGTTTGGCGCGATGGCGTCCCAAAGCCTTGTCCAGGAGGACAAGGCGTAGCCTAGTGTTGCAACGATCAAAAAGGCAGCAAGCGCAACCGCATACAGTGGCCAGCCGCGCACAAAGGCATCAAGAACTCCTTGGTATCGTTCAAGAAGAGGGTTGAGATTGTCTTCGATGCTGAGGGTGCGATCAATGTCATCTTCGACAGCGACAACGCCCTCCAACCGCTCGGCCAGCGATATGGCCCGCTGCGCGGCATTATCGTTGGGTGCATCGCCTCGAAGCACGACCACACCTTCGCTGACCGAAGGCCGGACGCTTCCAAGTTCGTCGATCTCCGAGAAAATCGCCCTCAGGCGGTCGCGCAGATCAGTGTCTGATGTGCTGCTGTTTTCGACGGCGATCGGGGTTGTCGTATCCGTCGAACCGTCCTGCGCAAAGCTGGGCATACAGGTCGCGGCGATTACCGGGGCCGCCAGCAACAAGACTGCTAGCAACAGCCGGGCATGCCACCCTACCATGGCGTCACAAAGCGCCAAACCGCTTTACCAGGACGCCAGGGCTGACAGGCCCGCTCACGTAAAACAGGTTGAGGCGGTGCAAGAAACGGGGACATGGATTAAGCGTCTGGCTTGTCTCGTGAAAAATCGGACGGCAGCGGCGCGATGTTCAAACGAGCAAACGCAGCGGCCATACTGAACGCCGCTTCGTCAGATCGGTCAATATGGCCGATCGCAGCCCTCCAGAGCTGGGTTTCGGCCGGCTGCTGATCGAAAGACATCTGCTTCCTTCACCAGCCGTTGGTGCGGCGATCAGTCGTCATTGTGCGGTTTTGCCAAACCAGTTTGGCGCAGGCGCGTATGTGATCCAGCACCAGGAGTAACACCATGACCGCCAGCACCGCGTTTCCGTCCTCGTCCCTTCAGGCTCTCATGTTCGGCTCAATCGGCACGCTCATTGAGTCGTCGCACTTTCAGCGGGAGGCTTTCAACATGGCCTTTCGCTCTTTCAAAGTTGACGTCTTCTGGAACGAGGACGCCTATCGGCAACGGCTGCAGGCGCCAGGTGGTCGCAACCGGATCGCAGCAGAGCTCGAAGCGAGCGGCGACGACGCCTCCGAGCAGCGGGTCGAAGCGATCTATGAAGCCAAGACGTCCAACTTCATCAATCGATTGCTTGCCGGTGTCGAGCTTCGCCCGGGGGTTCTGAACCTCATTGAGCAGGCGAACCGGGTCGGCATCCCTGTTGGATTGGTCTCAGGCACCGACCGACGGGTCATCGATGCCGCCATTGAAGGCGCAGTCGGCCTCAAAGCCGATATGTTTGCGCTCATCGTCAGCGGTGCGGATGCGCGTAATGCCAAACCGGACCCTGAACTCTACCGGCTGGCAGTATCCCGGCTCGACGCAGACCCCACCGGCTGCGTCGCCATTGAGGACACACCGGCCAGTGCCATGGCCGCCGTTCGAGCGGGCATCCCCGTTATTCATACGCCCGGGGCGCTGACAACGGACCAGCATTGCGATGCCGCTGGCGCTCGCATGGCCAATCTGGACGGCTTGGGTATCGGCACCACCGCGCTTGACGCCTTGCGGATTTGGCACGGAGAACAGTCGAGAAAGCCGGCGGCATAGGCGGCTGCGCAGTTGCCGCTTTTGGTTGAACTTTGCTTGATGGTCGCAGGAAACGATGGCGAAGAAGCTCGTTGTGCGACCAAGCAGGTGGTGATGCAGCCTTTCTGTGAGGCTGACCGATCGTTTGCCGAAACCGGCAGGCCGGCTCCAACGACTGCGAACAGGGGAAAGTCCTTAAGCGGGATTGGTGGAACCGGTCAGGCTTGATGCGGTTGCTGCGCCCAGATTGTTGCGTTGCGCGCGACGCGCGCGAACCGGAGCGCTCTCCATCTGGGGGGAGCGAGGTGCTCAGGTCCAAGAGCTGAGGTGTATAAAGGCGGGTCGATCCCATCGGATGCTCGGTGCTCAATGGAAATCACGGCTTTTGGGAATGACCCGAACATTCCTTGGATGGGTACCGCGCCCTGGCGTCGTCCCTTTTGACGATTGTTTTGCGGACGCGGCTTGTTCACCGGCCTGCGAAAGCGGTCGGCGGCGCACCCGCAAATAGCCAGCCTTTCCGCCACCTGAGATGCGCGTGTCTTGTTCGACCGGTCTTTTGACCTCGTCGGCGTGGGCCAGCGGAAGCTCCAGAACGCCTTCTTCGCGCAAATCCTTCTTGCGCCGCGCCCGGCCGCGAAGCTGCTTGCGATAGTCGCCATTGGCTTTGACGGGCCCCGTCAGGGGGCTGCGGACATGGTCTGCGTGGGCCACCGTTTCTGGCAGCGGCTCATCGGACAGCACCGACAGATCATCGGTCCGGTCGATCAGCTTGTGCGCGACGATGTGAATGACATCCTCTTTGCGCTGCACCTCGCCGACCACCTCGACCAGTCGCGCCTGCATCACCACCCGGCGGAATTTCTCGACCATCTTGCCCCACACAACGATGTTCGCCGTTCCGGTCTCATCCTCCAATGTCATAAAGACCACACCCTTGGCGGTACCCGGTTTCTGGCGGACTAGCACAACGCCCGCATAGCGAACCCGCTGGCCGTGCCGGGACAGGAACAGCCCCTCAGCGGTGATCATGCCCTGGGCCGTGTAGCGCTCGCGCAGGAACGACATCGGGTGCGCTTTGAGAGACAATTTCTGGGTCTGGTAATCGGCGACCACGTGCTCGCCCAGCGGCATCGATGGTAAGGTGACGGGCACATCCGCACCGGTGGGATCGGCTTCTGCCGCATCGAAAAGGTCGGCAGGGCTGTCCGACATCAGCCCGCGCACGGCCCACAAGGCCTGCCGCCGGTCAAGGCCGAGCGAGCGGAACGCATCACCGGCAGCGAGGCGTTCGAGCACCGCGACCGACAGGCCGCACCGGCGGCAATCATCCATAGAGGTCAGGCGCCTGTTGCCTCGGCGTTGCATGAAGGCCTCCATCACATCCTCGCGCAGCCCATCGAGCTGGCGGAACCCCAGCCGCACGGCAAAGCCGCCGCTTTCATGCTCTTCGAGCGTGTTGTGCCAATGCGACTGGTTCACATCCACTTCGCGCACCTCCACGTCGTGCGCACGCGCATCGCGCACCAGCTGTGCGGGCGCGTAGAACCCCATGGGTTGGCTGTTGAGAATGGCTGCGCAAAACACATCGGGGAAATGGCATTTGATCCAGCTTGAGGCGTAGACTAGAAGCGCAAAGCTCGCAGCGTGGCTTTCGGGAAAGCCATATTCGCCGAAGCCCTTGATTTGGTTGAAGCAGCGCGCCGCAAATTCGGGATCATAGCCGCGCGCGACCATGCGCCCGACCATCTTTTCCTGCAGCGTGTGGATCGTGCCGACGCGCCGGAAGGTCGCCATCGCCTTGCGCAGCTGATTGGCTTCATCGGGGGTGAACTTCGCCGCATCGATGGCGATCTGCATCGCCTGCTCCTGAAACAGCGGTACACCCAAGGTGCGCCCAAGCACTCGCTCCAATTCATCCTTGGGCCCATGTTCGGGCGCGGGCGAGGGGTAGTTGACCGTCTCAATGCCGTCCCGTCGCCGCAAATAGGGGTGCACCATATCGCCCTGGATCGGCCCCGGCCGCACGATAGCAACCTCGATAACCAGATCGTAAAAGCGCTTGGGCTTCATGCGCGGCAGCATGTTGAGCTGGGCCCGGCTTTCGACCTGAAACACGCCGATAGCATCGGCCCGCTGGAGCATCGCGTAAACATCGGGGTCTTCCTGCGGCAGCGTCGCCAGATCGTAATCAAGACCGTAATGGCGCTTGATCAGCCCGAACGCCTTGGCGATGCAGGTCAGCATTCCGAGCGCCAGCACATCGACCTTGAGGATCTTCAAGGTGTCGATATCGTCCTTGTCCCATTCGATGAAGGTGCGGTCGTCCATGGCCGCATTGCCGATCGGCACCAGCTCTTCAAGCGGGTCTTCGGTCAGCACAAACCCGCCGACATGCTGTGATAGATGACGCGGGAAGCCCAACAGTTCGTGCGCCAGCTCAATGGTCCGTTTGAGGGTCGGGTCATCAAGGTCGAGCCCGGCCTGCCGTATCTGATCGGCGGGCAATTCTCGGCCCCACGAACCCCAGACCGTCGAGGCCAGAGCGTTGGTGACGTCTTCCGACAGACCCATCACCTTGCCCACTTCGCGCACCGCTGAGCGTGGGCGATAGGTGATGACGGTGGCGGCGAGCGCTGCGCGATGGCGACCGTAGCGCTCGTAGATGTACTGGATGACCTCTTCGCGCCGCTCATGCTCGAAATCGATATCGATATCGGGCGGCTCCTTGCGCGCCCGCGACAGGAAGCGTTCAAACAGAAGGCTGGTCTGGGAAGGATCGACCGCCGTGACGCCGAGGCAGTAACACACCGTCGAGTTGGCCGCCGAACCGCGCCCCTGGCACAGAATACCCTTTTTGCGGGCGTGGGCGACGATGTCGTGGACGGTCAGAAAATACTGCGCGTATCCAAGATCGTCGATCAAGGACAACTCTTTGTCTATCGCTGCACGCACACGTTCAGGTACCCCACCAGGATAACGCCATTTGGCACCCTCCAGGGTCAGCGCCTCGAGGTGACCCTGCGGTGTCTTGCCCTTGGGTACCGGCTCGTTTGGGTAGTTGTAAGCAAGCTCATCAAGCGAAAAATTGGCCAGAGCGAGCACATCACCGATCGCGGCTAAAGCGGCCGGATGATCGGCAAAAAGCCGTGCCATTTCAAAGCCGGGTTTAAGGTGGCGCTCGGCATTGGCAAGGAGCTTGAAGCCTGCCTTGGCCAGCGGCAGCTTTTCGCGGATACAGGTCACAACGTCCTGCAAAGGGCGGCGTTCGGGCGCGTGGTAATGCACGTCGCCGGTTGCCACCAGCGGTACCCCGGTGGTCCTGGAAAGCTGAGCCAGCTTGTTCAGCCGGGCGCGATCGTCGCCGGTGAAATGGTAATGCGCGGCCAGCCAGGTCCGCCCCGGCGCGGCATCGCGGATTCGCACGAGCTGATCGGTGAAGGTGTCATCCCGCGGTTGTTCCAGCCCGTTCTGGGCTGGAACAGAGCCAAAAAAGTGCGCCGGCGGGACCACGATCACCGCCTGATCTTCAAGATGCGCCAGCATGTCTTCGAAGGAGAAATGGCACGCGCCCTTCGGCGCGTTCATCTTGCCGCGCGATAGCAGCCGGCAGAGATTGGCGTAGCCCCTCCGGTTGCTGGGATAAACCAACACCGATGGCCCGTCTTGCGGATCAAGCCTCGCCCCCACAACGAACCGGATGCCCTCCTTCTTCGCCTCTTCATGCGCGCGCACCACGCCTGCCAGCGTGTTGCGATCGGTCAGGGCGATCGCCCTGTGTCCGAGTGCCTTGGCCGCGATGACCAGCTCGCCGGGGTGCGATGCGCCGCGCAAAAAGGAAAAATTGCTGGTGGCCTGCAGTTCGGCATAGCCGGTCTTTTTTGGATCGACTGGCCGCGCCACAAGCCCGGCCGAGCTTTTGCCGGCGGGCCTGCGAAAGGGGATCGGCGGATTTTCGCGGGGCCTGGTCATGCGTTGTTGTCCTGAAAGGACAGAGCGAATGACGCGTAAGAATAGCGTGTCATGTCAAAATCCAGCGGTCGTTCCGTAGGAACGGAGCGAATGAGAAACAACGTCCAGCGGTCGTTCCGGAGGAACGGAGCGAATGAGAAACAACGTCCAGCGGTCGGTCCGAGGACCGGAGCCAGATGAGTGCAGCGGTCGTTCCGCAGGACCGGAGCGAATGAGAAACAACGTCCAGCGGTCGTTCCGCAGGACCGGAGCCAACAACGCGGCCTGACCGGTATTTCTTTTGCTCTGTCCCTTCGGAACAACCGCGTTCCTTTTGCTCTGTTCCTTCGGAACAACCGCGTTCCTTTTGCTCTGTTCCTTCGGAACAACCGCATATCTTTTGCTCCTGGCTTTCAAGCGGTCGGTCCGAAGGACCGGAGCGAACAACACGGCCCGACCGCAGTTACTGAAACAACCCATGGACAAACCATTCGGGCGCTTGGTCGTCACCTGATAGGTCGCCGTAAAGCCCCGCCCGGAACACCCAGTAGCGGCGGCCTTCGCCATCTTCGACATCGTAATAATCGCGCACGCGCATCCCCGCCCGTTTGCCGGCCTCTTCATCTGCGCTCTGGCCATTGTCTTGCCACCATGGCGCGGCGATCCTCTCCGGCCCTCGGGCGCGCACGATGCCGCGCCGCACCCGACGCCAGACGAGCTGTGCAGGCGGCCCATCGGGGATCGCGGCGACCACATCAGCGGGCTCGGGCCTGTCGAGAAGCCGGGCCGGGCGCGGCGCCGTGTGGGGCGCTTCATCCTGCCAATGCTGCCAGGACGCGGCGGCAGGCGACCCTGCCACACGCGGGCTTTGGCCCAGATGTCCGGCAGCCACAGCGTTGGACGCCTGTTCGGGCACATGGCTCGCAACCGGCTGCAGTTGAAAGGCGGCAAGCGCGCCAAACCGGTTGGCAAGCCGGTCGACCAGCGCCATGACATCCTCATCAAGGCGCAGCGCATCGCCACCACCGCCCGCAACCACCGACGGCACCCATCCGGTCTGGCTTGCATCCATCGGTTCGGTGCCTTCAGCGGCAAGCACGAACGCTTCGATACCAAAGCCCGGATCGATCGCCTGCAACCGCTCGGTGAACAACCGCATCAGCCCCTGGGCATCGCGGCCCGCGCGCGACAGCTGAACGGGTACCTGACTTGACGATCCATCAACGGTGAACGCATGCAGGCGGAAACGGCGCGCACCAAGGCCCTCGCGTTCCAGCCGCCCTTCAAGCCGCGCCAGCATGTCCCGTAGCGCCCATTCGATACCGGTCACCTCCATGATCGGCTCGGGACAGGCGAGGGCGGTTCGGTAGGGTTCTGGCGGGCGGATCGGGGTGATCGGTTCAGCCACATCACCGAACAGTTGGTCGAGCCTCAGCTGCACCGATTGTGCCGCCTGGCGGGAACGGAACCGCCTTTCGAGCGCCGAACGGGGCACGCGGCGCAGCGCACGGATGGTCTTGAGGCCCAGCCGGGTCAGAAGCGTGACCCGGTCCTCGTCGAGCATCAGGGCTTCGATGGGGAAGGCATCGAAAGCGTTGGGTTCTATGCGGTTGCGATCTCTGGATTTTCCCGGTTCATCCGAGCAGTGATCATCGGAGGCATGTCCGCTGGAAGCATGACCGTGAGACCATGGGTCGCCAAGAACAGGCGGTGGCTGATCAGCGTCCGGGTCGTGGCCGTAACGCGCCAGCGCGCGCGCGGCCAAGGGAGTTGGCGCAAGCCCTGCGAGCGTCAGAAAGCCGAGCTGGGTGAACCGCGCGACCACTGTTTCCACCATCGCCTGCTCGCCACCGAACAGATGGGCACAGCCAGCGGTATCGATCATCAGCCCGGCATCGGTGGCCGTCAGCCCATCGGGGGCGACAATCGGCGAGAAGCGCAGCGCAAAGCGGGTCATACGCTCAAGCATGGCCGCATCACCTTCTTCGTCGGCATAATCGACTTGCAAATGCGGGCAGGCTGCACGGGCATCGTGCAGCCGTTGACCGATTTGCGCGCCAGCCTGGAAGCCGGCTGCGTTGGCGGCGGTGATGCGCGGACCGCGCGCGCTCAGTTCGACGAGGACGCGTGGGTTTTCTGATGCATCTCCGTCCTTATGTGCCTGGGGTGCAGACGCTGCATTTTGCTGCTCTGGGGCTTGCAGCGTTTGTTCCGCAGGAACAGAGCCGGGTGAGTGCAGCGGTCGGGCTGAAGGCCCGGAGCCAGGTGACATGAGCGGTTGTTCCGCAGGAACAGAGCCAGGTGAGTGCAGCGGTCGGGCTGAAGGCCCGGAGCCGGGCGACAATGCCGGTTGTTCCGCAGGAACGGAGCCAGGTGAGTGCAGCGGTCGGGCTGAAAGCCCGGAGCCAGGTGACAATGTCGGTCGGGCTGAAAGCCCGGAGCCACTCAAAGCGGTCCAACCACTAGCCTGTGTTGCGCCATTGCTGTTTGATTTCTCGCTCCGTTCCTGCGGAACGACTGCTCGAAATCTGTGCGCCCTGCGTTCCATCGCCAGACACCTGTCCATGGCGAAGCGGGGAAACCAGATCGAAAGCCAACGTGGTTGGGTCCCAGTGAACATGAAAAATCCTGTCATCGCCCGGACAGCTGAAACTGCCGGGTGACATGAGCGGTTGTTCCGCAGGAACAGAGCCGGGTGAGTGCAGCGGTTGTTCCGCAGGAACAGAGCCTGATCCGTGTCTGATGCGGGAAAGACGAAGGTGAAAACCTGGCGCGCCCGGCGCCTTGGGGTCATCATGGTCACCGGGACCGCGGGCTGGCCGCAGCATCCAGCGGGTGCTCGCCGCCGACGCGTCGCGCGTCCCGCAAGCATGCACCATCACCAGCGGGACACCGCTGGTCTGGCTCGCCCGATCGAGCCGCTTGGTCATCTTGAACGGCAATGCGGCCCCTTCGCCGATCACGGCAGCAAGACCCGCCGTGCGCACCGCATCTTCGAGGGTCTGCGCAAGATCGCGCTGGTGTCGGACGCGGATGCACAGGAGGCGGCTTGCCAGCGACCCCAGAGAATTGCCGGGACCGTCCGAAAGGCCGTCCGCCATGATCGGCTGGCACAGTCCGGGGCCGTAGGGCCGGCCATATTCGCGCGCCACCGTCTCAACCTGCACATAGGCCACCGGGCCGGGGCGCTTGGCGCTCATGATGAAGCGCTGCACAAGGCATTGTGCGAACAGGCCTGCTGCCGGCGTGAACACTGGCATTTCCGGCGTGATGTCGTGCACCCCGCGCAGCGCCAGCCCATGGGGCAGATACCGGTCCAACGCCTCTGTTCCCAGCCGCCAGGGTTGTACGGCTTGGCCAGCCGCATCGAAACTGCGTGCTGGTGCCCGCGCATCGGCTTCAAAGCCTGTCACGCGGCCTTCAAGCTTGGCGATGGTGGCTTCCAAAGCCTGCATCTGCCGTTTGCGGCGCGTGTCGCTTTTATTTCTGTCGCGGTTTTCAGCGTATATCACGCACAACCTTCCCGTTCGCGGAACAGCCGGGCTTGCTCCACGTTCATTTGTGATATCAATGTTTTAAGGCCCTGCACGATTGTATCTGGCAATCGTACAGAGATATTTGTTCCACTTTTGTTCTCATTTAGGAATCGAATCCAAAAAGAGTCAAGCGGTCCCGCAAGACAATTTATCCGACAATTGGTCCGACAGCTTTTCGAGCATCCTTGCGAGCGTTTTATGAGCAAGCGAGTTAGCCTTGCCCCTGGGGTCGACCCGCCCCTGAGCGGGTGTGCTTACGGTGCGTTGAGCGGCAGGAAATCCGCTGGCAGCAGATCGTCGAGAACATCGTGCAAAGCGCCCTCGAGATCGCTTGCAATCAACGCGGGGCCAGCTGCCTGCGCCGCCGCGCCGTGCAACCAAACGCCAAGTGCGCACAGCGCGCTAGGTTTGGCGGAGCCACCATACCGGGCAACAAGACCGGCGATGATGCCGCACAAAACATCGCCAGATCCTGCTGTCGCGAGCCACGGTGGTGCGTTAGCGTTGACAAATGCACCCGTGGTATCCCCATCGGGCGGGGCAATCACCGTATCTGCGCCTTTGAGCACAATGACGGCGCCCGAGAGCCCCGCCGCCCGTTGGGCCGCTTCGATCTTCGAGACGTCCGGGTCCATCGGGCCGAACAACCTTGCAAACTCGCCAGCGTGCGGTGTCAGAATCGTGGGCGCTTTGCGGCCGTGGATCGCGTCCAGCATCATGTCGCGCATACCTGCAAAGGCAGTCAAAGCGCCCGCATCGAGCACGACCGAAGCGGAGGACTGCAGGACCGCGTAAACAAGTTGGCGGGTCGCCTCATCGGGGGCCAGGCCCGGGCCAAGCGCACAAACCGACAGCTTTGGATTTGCCAGCACACGGGCCAGATTGGCTGGGGTTTCGACAAGCGCGCGCATCAAGGCCGGCGAGACCCCAAGGCTCGCCTCATGCAGCGTGCGCGAGCCCCCCAGCGTCACCAGCCCGGCCCCGGTTCGCAAGGCAGCCTGTGCTGCCAGGAGCCCTGCTCCGGCTGTCTCCAAAGGTCCAGCCATGATCAACGCCGCCCCGCGATCATATTTGTGGCTGTCCAGCGGCGCTGGCGTTTGCAGCGGTTTGGTCAGGCCCGGCCCGGTAAGCCGAGCGGCAAAACCTACGTCGGCACATGCCGCGCTATCGATCCCGATATCGGCAACAAGAACCTCTCCGCACAGGTTGCGACCGGGCAACAGCACATGACCGGGCTTGCGACGATGAAAGGTCACCGTTTGCGTGGCGTGGATACTGGGGCCGAGCGGCTGGCCTGTGCGGCCGTCAAGCCCCGAAGGCAGGTCCACCGAGAGGACCGGGCGGTCGGCGTCGTTGAAGTACCCAACCAGCTGCGCGGCTTCGCCCTCAAGCCCGCGCGACAAGCCAGCACCAAACAACGCGTCGACCAGCAAGTCCTGCTGCCGGTACGTCCCCGGGTCAAGCATGGATGGAGTGATAGCAAGACCACCCCAGGTTTCATGGGCCCATGCAGCATCACCGGTCAGGTTGGCCGGGTTACCCAACGCCAAAACCGTACTGTGATACCCGGCGGCGGCCAGAAACTTCGCCAGAACATAGCCATCGCCGCCATTGTTGCCGGGGCCACACGCGACAAGCACCTTGCCGCCAGGCTCAACATGCGTCTTGACCGCCTCAAACAGGGCCGCACCCGCGCGCGCCATCAAGGTTGTGCCTGGGGTTCCAGCAGCGATCGCCAGCGCGTCGCACCGCCCCATCTGGTCTGGGGTAAGCAGTTCATCCATTGCCAGACAAACCGTTGGTCGGGCCATCGGAAATCGCGCCGGTATCGCGGTCGACAATCGAGACGGCCAGCCCGTAGTCAAACCCCGCTCGACACAGTGCGGCGAGGTCGCGGTCGCGTCGTTCGGCACGGCCGTTAAGCCGATACGGACCAAGCCGCCGGCGTCGCGCATACCGTTCTGCGGCCAGCGTGTCGTTCCCTTCGGCCTCGTTCAGCGCGCTCGAAATGGCGTCATCTTCAACACCTTTCGCCCGCAACCTTGCGGTAATCATGCGGGTTGAGCCCCCACGTCCGCGCAAGGTGTTGACCTGCTGGCCCGCATAGCGGGTGTTGTTGATGAAGCCAGCTTCGACCATCTTGGCGACTTGCGCGTTGATCATCTCCGCAAAGTCTGCCGGATCCTGGTCGTGCGCGCGGGCGGCTTTGACAACGCGCCTTTCAAGTACGCCGCGGAAATGCGCTTCGCTCGCGTCATATCGGTCGAGATAGGCCAACGCGATCCGGTGCAGCCGCTCTGCGGTCATCTTGCGAGGCTTCCGGCGCGTTTTTCGGCGTTGGTCGCGCGCGCCGCCATCATCACCGGATTCAAGCGCATCGGGATCGTGGCCGCTGTCCGCCGGATAGATGGTCTTGCGCTCCACATTCATCGGCGCAGATGGTGCGCGTGAGGGCCTTCAAGTCAATGGCATGAACGCAGTTCGCCACAGCGTAGAAAGGCGGGTAACCGGATAACGACGATGATGGGTTGCATCAACGCCATAGAAAAAGCCCGGCGAAAACCGCCGGGCTTCGAGTCTTTTGGTTCAGAGCGACAGATCAGGCACCACCGCCCATCACCCATGCTCTGAAAAAGGCCTATGCCTAGACTTGGCGAACGATAACGCGGCTGCCGATGCGTACGCGCTCGTACAGCTCTTCCACATGCTCGTTCATCATACGAATGCAGCCTGACGACATCGCCTGACCAATGGACCACGGCGCATTGGTACCGTGGATGCGGTACAGCGTGTCGCGACCACCGCGATACAGGTAAAGCGCACGGGCACCCAGCGGATTTTCGGGGCCACCGGGCATCCCACCAGCCCACTGACGCAGCTCCGGCTGACGGCGGATCATCGCACGCGGCGGCGTCCAGGTCGGCCATTCGGCCTTGCGGCCCACGCGTGCAGCACCAGCCCAGCGGAAGCCATCGCGGCCAACGCCGATCCCATAGCGACGCGCGCTACCATCGCCATTGACGTGGTAGAGGAACTTGTTGGCGACATCGATAACGATTGTGCCGCTGCGCTCACGTCCTGAATACGACACCGTCTGCGGACGGAATTGCGGGTCAAGACGGAAGGCACGCTGACGGCCAGTGCCGCCGGATGACGGATCGAGGCCAATCGAATCGAGGAAGGCATCCATAGCGCTTTCGGCGCGGGCGGTGCTGGCGGCAGCGGCTGTACCAAGCGCGCCAAGCAGCAAGGAACGACGAGAAATCATGTTGGTACTCCTGAAAGGATGAAAGTCGTGGAATTCAATAAAGAGAGAGTGTCACAGGTCGCATCAAACAACTGTGATGGGGGCCACACTTTTGGGCGGCCCGGGCATCGCGGCTGGGCTCAAACCAACGGGATGACGTTCGCTCCCGTACATTCCACCCCAAGCAAATTCGGGCGCAAACGCTAGCGGGCCCTGGGAAGGCACGTGCTTTTCGACCAGACAGTTAGACGGCAGGGCATCAAAGCTCGTATCCGCGGCCTCGAAAAGGACAACGGGAAGCATAGCTGCTTGCGGGCTTACATAGAGCCGAGCGAAGCCGCGAATGGCGGTTGTTCGAGCGTCAGCGCCACTGTAATTGCTGATATGGTTGGCGTATTTCTGCGCATAGGACAGCGTCGGCAACAGCGTGCTCGAAAGCAGCAGCAATGCCGTAACCGCGCCAGCGATAGCCCCCAGACGTGATCCCTGCGTCATCATCGCTCACACCATGACGTGCTTTGTCCTACCACGCCATCCCCCTTTGCCCTTACGCACACTTCGCGCTGGAAGCTGATGATCAGTCTTCGCTCAAATGTTGCCAGTACGCCACAACAGTTCTGCATCAAGGTGCATGAGATTGGTTAAGCAGACGCTGATTTATTGGGTGGCAATGCGGCTAACCTTCGTTTTTCAAGGTTTTGGGCACCGACATGGAGCGAATCGCTTGTAACGCGCAGGCATTTGAGAAAGTGGCACAGACATTGGGGGGACATGGGGCCGCCGCGTCGAACAGTGCTGAAGCAGACAAGACGAAACCCGCTCACGACCCTGCGTTGCCCTGATGCTCGGATCTCTGTCCGGCAGAGTTTCGGTGCGACAGAACCCACCCAATGACCTCTGCGACCGCTATATAGAGCGCTTCGGGGATCGGCTCATCGAGCGGTACGTGTTCAAGGGCTGTGGCAAGCGCCGGATTTTCATCAATGGTGACGCCCGCCTCGCTCGCGATTGAGACAATTGTATCGGCGACGTGTCCGCGGCCGGACGCAACGACAACCGGTGCTGCATCGTCTTCCGTGTAGCGCAAGGCAACCGCAAGTGTCGGCCCAGCGTCGTTCGCTGCGTTGGGTGACCGAGGGCCTTCATCCACGCTCACGAGCGGACATCCACGGCATGGTATGGTGATGCAGTCTCGACTGGGGATCGCTCGGACGATGCCGCCTTCTCAGTCTCAGCGACGGTCAGACTGGCGACAGTCAGACCCAGAGCGTTCAAATGCTGCGATAGCGCAGCGCGATGTGCTTTCAGGCGAACCAGCATATCCTCGTCGCTCGCCCAAACCCCGACATCGATGACGGATCGTGAATCATTGGGGTCGGTTTGCAAGGCAACCACGCCCTCGACGCCACCCGCGTCGCGCGCTTCAAAGGCGAACCGAAAGCGCCAGGCCTTGACCGCTGCATCGGGGCCGGATCGGCCTTCGTCACGATCCGCTTCAATGGCAACGCCGAGCACGGCGGCCTCCTGTCCGATAAGCATGGGAATATCGAGCCGCGCGAGCTGTTGGGTCGGTTGGGTCTGCTGCGTTTGTGGCAGCGTAGCCGCGGGCTCACCGCGCGCTGCGCTTGGCACTGTCTGCTGGTCCAAGGCTGCCATGGCATTGATCCGTGACAGCGCACCCTCCGCTTTGGCGAGCAGATTCGCCCTTTGCACGGGATCAGCCAAATCAGGAGGGGCTGGGAGCGCTTGAGCGGTAAGTTTTGACGGACCTGCCTGCGCCGGCGAGGCGGGCTGCCCCGGACTTGGCTGGCCCGAATTTGGCTGCCCCAGATTTGCCTGCCCCGGATTTGGCTGCCCAGCGGTCTGGTTTCCTGCTGGCGAAGCGGTTGTGATCGGCGATGTGGGGCTGCCTGTTTGTTGGTTCATGGCTATACCGAGTGCGCGAACCAATGCTGCGACCGCGCCCTGCAAACCGGAACCGCTGCCACTCCCCGCAGACGTTTGCAGCGGGGCCGAAGCTGAGGACGCCGAAAGAGGGGCGAGCACCTGTCTCAAGGTTTGGGTAAACGCGTCTTTGCCCCCAGCACTTGTTGCCTGAAAACCGGGTTGCGCTGGACCGGGCGGCTGCGTACCGGGCTGCGCCGAAACCGGTACCTGTGTACCGGGTTGCGCTGGAGCTGGTTGCGCCGGGCTTGATTGGGCGGGACCCGGTTTCAAAATGTGCCCAACAACACGCTCGATCGCGGCATCAAGCGGCTGGTTGCCCGTAACAGAGGATCGCAAGGCGAGCAGATCAGCCGCCATGGGTGCGGGCGATGTTTGTCTAGCCAGGTCAGCGCGCAACTGTGCCTGCGGCGATGGTGGTGGACCGTTTCGCAAAACCTCGATCTGGAGATCAAATCCCGAATTGGACGGCGGCGCGCTGACACGAATGGCTGAGCCAGCTTGAGGGGGCCGCACCTCGCGAGGCAGGGGGAGCAGTGTCTCGATCTGTTGCGGCGTCGCTGGTTGACCGCCAGGCTGCGGAGTATTCGTCGGTACTGCCGACTGGGCGCGCGGAGCTGAAAGGTTTTCCACGCTGAGCTGGACGGGTATTGCGCGCTGTTGAGGCGCTGTAGCGTTCTGAGATGCGGGGCTGGAGGGCGCTTGAGCCGCCGCTTCACCGCCTGATGCCACTTGGGGGCCGGGTAAAACCGTTCCGGAAAGCGGCCGGCCAAGGAGCTTGATCAAGGTGAGGACGGCCTGCGCGCTCGCAGACTGCGCTTGGGTTGTTGCCTGTGATGTGAGGTTGGTCGCTTGCTGACCGCTCGCGGCATTCGCGGCGTTTGCGCGCGCTGCCGCGCCGTCCCCGCCAGTCTTCAGCGTGCCGGTATCGGCCTGCCGGGAGACCGTTTCGCTGACGGGCATGATCGGGAGCACACTCATGGCCGAACAGTCCACGATGGGGGTTAACATTCGCCTTAGTGGGGTGTTCCCGCGATAAAGCAGAACCCGCCGGGGGGAGTTGCCCGGCGGGTTCTGGCTGCTTCCCAACAAAGGGGTGGAAGGACAGGGGAGCAGACTTAGTGGCAGAAGACGTAGTTGCCGGAGTAGGCCAGGAAGTAGCCCGTGTTCGGGTTAAACGACCGGTAGCGGTTCGAGCAGTAGGAGTACCAGGCCGGGGTCCAGGGCTGCAGGCCACCACGAACAACGACCGTGCGCGGCTGGGTGTAGACAACGCGCGGCTGACTGGCGACAGCGCCGCCCAAAATGGTGCCCGCAACAAAACCGATGCCTGCGGCGACCGCTTCGTTGGCCTGTGCCGTCGTTGTGGTGGTTGCCGATGCGCCAACGATTGTGGCGGCGGACAGGGCAACGGCGGCGATTTTCTTCGAAAGGGTCTTGGGAGCGGACATTGTTTTTTCCTTTGTTTGTGACCCGGCCTGTTGGGTTGAAGTCTTGGTGGCCGCGTCTGATGAAAGGACCCTAGGCGTGATGACGCTGCGCAAATGTGCCGGGCGTCACATTTGGTCTCAATTTGCAATTGTTCGCTGTGGCAGGTGAAACTGCAGCCATGCCCATGGTCGATTCTTCTGCGCCGCATCCCTTGTCGCCCGACCCGCTGGCAGACGGTCGCCAGTCTGACCGGGCGATGGCCATCCGGCGCGGGGTCGCGCGCATGCTCGCCCAGGCCGGAGCGGTGTGCCTGTACGAGGCGAGCCTTGCCAATGGCCGCCGCGCTGACGTGGTCGCGCTGATGCCCGATGGGCTGATCACGATTGTCGAGGTCAAGTCATCGCTTGCAGACCTGCGGGCGGATTTCAAATGGCCCGATTACATCGATTTCTGCGACCGCTTTTCCTTTGCAACCGCGCCCGATGTGCCTGTCAACGCTTTCCCAGAGACGGAGGGCCTTTTGATCGCCGATGCGTTCGGGGCGCACGCCATCCGCGAACCGAAACTGATCAAGCTTCATGCGTCGCGCCGCAAGGCGCTCACCTTGCGGCTCGCCCGGCACGCCATGGGCCGCTTGCAGCGTCTGGACGATCCCGGTCAGGCAATCGCCGACAGCTGATCAAGTCTCCACACAAGGCGAAACCCGCCGGGCATGATACCCGACGAGTTTTCCGTATGGTGCGATGGAGGCCCTAGCGGCAGAAGACGTAGTTGCCGGAGTAGGCCAGGAAGTAGCCCGTGTTCGCATTGAACGAACGGTAGCGGTTCGAGCAGTAGGAGTACCAGGCTGGGGTCCAGGGCTGCAGGCCGCCATGCACGACAACCGTCTGCGGATGGGCATGGACGACGCGCGGCTGGCTGGCGACAGCGCCGCCCAAAATGGTGCCAGCAACGAAACCGATGCCTGCTGCGATTGCTTCATCGCCCGCTTGAGCGGTGGTCGTGGTCGCCGCTGATGCGCCAACGATTGTGGCGGCGGACAGGGCAACGGCGGCGATCTTCTTTGAAAGGGTCTTGGGAGCGGTCATCGGTCTTTTCCTTTGTGTGTGACCCGGCCTGTTGGGTTGAAGTCTTGGTGGCCGCGTCTGATGAAAAGACACTAGGCGTGATGACGCCGGACAAATGTGCCGGGCGTCACAAATTGGCGGATAAAAATCAATGCTCTTAGCTTACTTTACGGCGCATGGGCAATCTTAGGTTGCTTCCCATGAGGAGCGGGCATTTGCAGTGCCACGGTCCGCAACGCGTTGGTCTATCAGGATTTGTTAAGTTTAACGCAATACCAATAGCCATGGGTATCTTCCCAGACCGCGTGGAGGATTGGCATATGGGAACCAAGGGTTGTGGCGGATGCCGAGGTGCGAACGCGAACGCGTTTGACATCCCCTTTACCATGGCTTTCCAGCCGATTGTGGATCTGTCGCGTGGCCGCATCTGGGGTTACGAAGCACTGGTTCGCGGCAAGCGCGGCGAAGGCGCCGGCGAGGTCCTCAGCCAGGTCGACGACACCAACCGTTACGCATTCGATCAGGCTTGCCGGGTTACCGCCATCGAGCTGGCGGCAACCCACATGGACCCGCGCAGTTCCGCGCATCTGTCGATCAACTTTCTGCCAAATGCCGTGTACGAGCCCAAAGCCTGCATCCGTTCGACCCTCGCCGCCGCAGCCCGCCACCGGTTCAGCCCGCGCCGGTTGATGTTCGAATTCACAGAAAACGAACAGATGACGGACATCGACCATGTCAGTCATATCTTCAGCGAATATCAGCGCATGGGTTTCACGACCGCGATCGACGATTTCGGCGCGGGCTATTCAGGCCTGAACCTGCTGGCGCGCCTCAAATGCGATATCATCAAGATCGATCGTGAACTGGTGGCCGATATTGACGCCTCCCCGGCGCGCGAAGCGATCGTTAGCGGCATCATACGCATGTGCAGGCTGATGAACGTCCGCGTCCTGGCCGAGGGCGTGGAAACCGAAGCGGAGACCGCAACGCTGGTGCGGCTGGGCATTGAACTGTTTCAGGGCTATTTCTTCGCCAAGCCGCAGGTCGAGACCTTCATCGCCGAAAAGGATATCGACGCGATCCGTTACGGCTTCTCCCTTCCCAGGGTGTATGCCCATGCAGGCTTGATACCGCAGAATTTCAGGGATGCTTCCTGAGCCCGCCGAGCCGACGCAAGCTTAGCCGCGCCGAACCCAGAATAGCTTAGCGCGGCGCGCGCTTGGCGAGGATACGCTGCAAGGTCCGGCGATGCATGTTCAGCCGCCGCGCGGTCTCTGACACGTTGCGGTCGCACATCTCATAGACCCGCTGAATATGCTCCCAGCGGACCCGGTCAGCCGACATCGGGTTCTCCGGCAAGTCCATATCGCCCGTTTCGGTCTGCATCAGCGCTTTTTCCACCATGTCCGCATCGGCGGGTTTGGCCAAATAATCTGTTGCGCCCATCTTCACCGCGCTGACGGCGGTCGCGATGTTGCCATAGCCGGTCAGCACGATCGCCCGCGCCTCGGGCCGCGCCTCGCGAATGGCCGAGACAACGTCGAGGCCATTGCCATCTTCAAGACGCATGTCGACGACCGCAAAGGCCGGCGCTTCATCCCTGACGGCGCTCAAACCTTCGGCGACGGACCCCGCCAGCCGGACGGCAAAGCCACGCGATTCCATCGCCCGGCCAAGTCTGCTGAGAAACGGCTTGTCATCGTCAACCACCAGCAGGCTGCGTTCGCCCTGTGCGAATAGCGCCTGCCCAGGGCTGATTGACGGTCCACCCGCTAGGCTGTCGTCAAGCAAGCTTGTTGCAGTCTGTGTCATCAAAAACTCCCGTTCGCGCGCCCGCGCGCGTGCATTATCTGATGCTTATCGAAATAGGCTTGTTGCCCGGATAGACAAGATACGCACCGGCAGTGCTGTTGGTTTGCTTAAACGCCTAGAAAATCCAAGGCTTTAGGCGAAGCGCGGTTGTCGCTCCAGCGCCGCTCTTGGAAAGGTGACGCGAACGCTTGCGCCGCCCAGATCCGGTGCGCGGTTGCTCACCGAAACGGATGCTCCGCCCCGCTCGAGCAGGGTTTGTGCGATAAAGAAGCCGAGCCCCAACCCGCCGCCCACCGCGCCGCCATTGCCCTCGCGTGATCCATCGCTGCTGGGTCTTTTGCTGACGTAAGGCTCGCCCAACCGCGCCAACACGTCGTTCGAAAACCCCGGCCCGTCATCGTCAATACGGATGCTCAATTCGTTGGCGTCCCAGTTGGCCGATACCCGAACCTGCTCGGCGGCAAAATCCAGAGCGTTTTCAATGAGATTGCCCAGACCGTAACTGAGTGCCGGGTTGGCCCGTATCACCGGCAGCTCGCCCTCGCCTTCCGTCCGCACACTGATGGGGACAGCAAACATGCGGTGCGGCTCGATAAGGTCGTCGAGTACAGCGTCGAGCGTTTTCGTGGCAATCATTTCGTCTGGGGCGGTGCCAAGTGAGGACAGTTTGCCCAGGATGGCTCGGCAGCGCTCCGCCTGATCGAGGATCAGCGCCACATCATCGGCAAGCGGACTGCCGGCCTCGACGGCTCGGCTCATCTCCTTGGCGACGACCGTTATGGTTCCCAAAGGCGTTCCCAACTCGTGCGCAGCTGCGGCGGCCATACCGTCAAGGTCGGATAGGTGCTGTTCACGCTCGAGCGCAAGCTCCGCCGCAACCAGTGCGTTGGCGAGCTTGCGGCTCTCATAGGCGACCCGCCACGCATAGGTGCAGATAAAGCCGATGGCCGTCAGCAGCGCAGCCCAAACGCCCATACGGTAAACCAGAGGAAACACCGGCAGCGCTTCATCACCCCACGGCAGGGGCATGTGCCACATCGCAAGCGCTGAGATCAGAACCGAAACGAACAGACCGAGCGCGACAGTGGTTGGCAGTCGCAGAATCGTTGCCGAAATCAGAACCGGCGCCAGCAAGAGAACCGAAAAGGGGTTGGCCAATCCGCCCGTCAGATAAAGCAAGGAGGCAAGCTGGACGAGGTCGAAACCCAAAACCAACGCGGCACGCCGGTCGCTGATCCGCGCCGCGCGCGGGTAAGACCACCAAAGATAAAGGTTAAGGCCGGCGGCGAGGCATATGACGCCAAGACAGGCCATCAGCGGCAGTGAATAGCCGAGGCCAAAATAGACCCCTATCACGGCAAACAGCTGGCCGGTGATCGCCAGCCAACGCAGCCGGACCAGCGTTTCGACGCGCACCCGTTGTGTTGACGGACCGAAATAGGCCGGGCTGGGTAGGTCGCCCCCCGTGTCTGCAGGCGAAAGCGTTGTTTGGGCCTCTGTCATCGGTGAGCCGTCAATGGATGGTTATGCAGATGCAAAATGCTGCATATGCGAAAAGCCTTGTGTGCAGTGCAACATCATGGCATGATCATGCCTGCAAGCGGTGTCTCTCAAACCCTTACACAGAAAGTTTGAGGCTATTTATGTTTTCAAAAGCACCGATCTGTGCAGGATGCAACGCGACAAGCTGAGGCACGCACCTCAAACATTGAAGATGGGTCTTTGATGCGGTGCAAGATGATGGCTCAGTCAGGGGTCGATGGGTACGCGAGGCGGTTTGAGACGCCAAGCGGAACGCAGCGATACCCGCAAATGCGACGGAGCGTCCTCGCTGGCTGAGCCAACCGCTTTGGCAAAGACGGTAAGACGAAAGTTGAATGGAGAGGATTTCCGCAGGCGTCATGTCGCGCGGAACGTAGGGCTTGAAGGACCGGCATTGGGGGCCGGGAATACAGATTTCGTAGGCGAATGCGGGTTCGTCTTTGTCAACTTGATCTCCACGTGTGGGGATTACCTTTCATCGGGACGGGCAAAGTGGCGTCGAACGCCGCATGTCGGCCATCCTGCGAGCGAGTGGTGAGCGTAAAGCCATGCCAGCCTACACCTTTTATGAATGGACCCATGCTGCCCTTGCGCCAGCGCGCGCAACCGCCGACATGACCAAACTCGCCTTTACCAATCCGCTGAACCCGCTGTCGGGGACGCCCTTCGGTAAGCAAATGGCGGCCGGCGCTGAAGTTTTTGAGCGTATGACGCGGCGTTATGGCAAACCGGCGTTTGGCATCGACACCACTTTGGTCGGTGGTACACGCTGTCCCGTAACGGAAGAGGTCGTCTGGGAGCAGCCCTTCTGCAAGCTGCTGCATTTCAAACGTCATTTGCCGGTCGAGCGTCGCTACACCGACCCGAAAGTGCTGCTGGTCGCGCCGATGTCCGGGCACTACGCAACCTTGCTGCGCGGAACGGTGGAAGCGTTCCTGCCGCGCCACGATGTTTACATCACCGACTGGGTCGATGCGCGGGATGTACCGCTCGCCCAGGGCAATTTCGATCTCGATGATTACATCAGCTACATCATCTCGATGCTGCAACGTCTGGGCCCCGATACGCACATAGTCGCGGTCTGCCAGCCCGGTGTGCCCGTCCTTGCAGCGGTGTCGCTGATGGAAGAGGACAACGATCCGGCGTCACCGACGACGATGACCTTGATGGGAGCGCCGATCGACAGCCGCATCCGTCCCACCGAGGTCAACGCCTTCGCTGACGGCAAGGAACTGGGGTGGTTCCGGCGTAACCTGATCAAACTGGTACCGTTTCCAAATGCGGGATGCATGCGCCCCGTCTATCCCGGTTTCCTGCAGCTTTCGGGCTTCATGGGCATGAACCTCAACCGGCACATTGATGCGCACAAGGAGTTCTTCAATCACCTTGTCGATGGCGATGGTGACGGAGCAGAGAAACATCGTGAGTTCTATGATGAATATCTCGCCGTCATGGACCTGACGGCCGAATTTTATCTGCAAACCATCGATACGGTGTTCTTGCGTCACAGCCTGCCGCTGGGCACGATGACGCACCGTGGCCGTTTGGTGAAGCCTTCGGCGATCAAGCGCTGCGCCGTACTGACCGTTGAGGGCGAGAAGGACGACATAACCGGGCGCGGTCAAACCAGAGCCGCACTCGATATGTGTTCTGGTCTCGATGACGAGATGAAGGTGCACTACGAGCAGCCGCGCGTTGGCCATTATGGTGTTTTCAACGGTTCGCGCTTCCGCGCGGAGATCCAGCCGCGCATGACCGACTTCATGCTGTCGATGGAATGGCGCCGTAACGGCAGCAAGCCAAGCGCGAAGGCCGGTGGCAAACCCAAGGACAATGCGGTTGTTAAGGATGCCAGCGAAGCCGCGCCTGCAGCCGACCCCTACGGTTTGGCGCAGCCGCAAGGCAAGCCGGACGATCTCAAACGCATAACGGGCATTGGCCCCAAGCTTGAGACCTTGCTCAACGAGCACGGCATCTTCTATTTCTGGCAATTGGCGACAATGACCTCGGCCGAAATCGACGATCTCGAAACCCGCCTTTCCTTCAAAGGACGGATTGCGCGCGAAGGCTGGATTGACCAGGCCAAGAGGCTGAGCGACGCTCGATCCACCACCGTTGCGTCTTAGACGGTTTCAAACGGCTCATACGTGTCGTTGATGGCTTCATAGCACGGCAAAAGAGCCGTCGAGCGGCCGTCAACATCGCCAAAAATTTCCATTGTATTTCAAGTAGTTTGGCGAATGTTGCGCGGAATCGTGCGCCAATTTCTTGAAAGCCCGTTGTCACCCACCCACGTCTTGGTGGCACAAGATATCGGACAATCAAGAGAAGGAATTGCACGCAGATGATGACCCAATCCGCCACCTATACTGGTCGCCGCCAGAGCTGGATTCGCCCGGCTTGGACCCCAGCGACCATCGGCTTGATGGTGCTGGGCTTTATGATCGCTTGGCCACTTGGTCTGGCCATGCTCGCTTACATCATCTGGGGCGATCGCATGGATGATATGAAGCATGAAATGCGCCGTGGCTTCGGCCGCTTCAAACGCGAGATGGACATGAACGGTTTTTCTTCCGAGCGCCGGACGGGCAATGTCGCCTTTGACGATTTCCGCAAGGCGGAGATCGAGCGGCTGGAAGAAGAGCGTCGCAAGCTCGACGCGATGGTCGACGAGTTCGACGAGCATCTGCGCAATCTTCGTCGCGCGAAGGATCAGGAAGAATTTGATGCCTTCATGAAGGCTCGCCACAACCACAATGGCGATCATCCTTCCGACGATGGTGCGCAACCAGCGCCAGCTGCCTAACCGTCATCGGGAAATGAAGGTTTCGCGACAAGGCGGGCGTTATTCCGGCGTTTGTCGCGACAAAAAAGGCTGATGGGCCGCCCATATGGGCGGCCCTTTCTTTTGGCCGCCTACAGGGCTGAAAGGTCTGTCCGAATGACTAGTCGAAGCTTTTCGCAAACACCATTGCATCATCGCGGAACGTCTTGAATTCTATGGCATTTCCCGCGGGATCCTTGACAAAGAACGTGCCCTGCTCGCCGGGCTGCCCCTCAAAGCGGGTGTAAGGTTCGATCACATATTCGAGGCCCGCAGCGCTCAGTTTGGTGTGCAGCGCTTCCCACGCGTCCCAGTCCATCAAGACGCCGAAATGGCGCACCGGTACCTGTTTGCCATCGACGCCATTCGATGCCGCGTCGCCCACCTCTTCGGGCGCCCGGTGCGCGACGATCTGGTGGCCAAACAGGTTGAAGTCGACCCAATCGTCGGTCGAGCGACCCTCCGGACAGCCCAAAAGCTCGCCGTAGAAAGACCGCGCCGCAGCGAGATCATCGACGGGGAAAGCAAGGTGAAAGCGTGGCATAGTGGTCATTATGTGGGTTCCGCCTACATGATTCGAAGCTGGGCGCTCCGCCCGGTCACCTTGTCCCCGTGACGCCAAAAGCGACGGAATTCAAGTCCCTATGGTCAAACCTCTGCTCTTCCGCCGTAGCGGATCAGGCGCCCGGTTTTCTGCAATCTTGCCGCCGCTGACGATGCCTGACACCGTCACGGTCCGTGGCGAGGAGCGGCCGCTGAAGCTGCGCATGCATGCCCGCGCCCGTCGGATGATCTTGCGGTTTGATCCACGCACCGGATACGGCCGGCTTACGGTTCCGCCCGGCACGGCCCCATCGGCCGCGCGGGCATTCCTGTCCCAAAGTGCCCGCTGGATCGATGACAACGCGCCACCGCTTGCCAACCCCGACACCCCGTTCGTTGCCACACTGCCGATCGCGGGCGTGCCGCACACCCTTGTTCCAACAGGGAAAACGCGAGGCCTCGTGCGCATCGGCGAGGGCGGGAAACTGTTTGTCCCCGGCGCGCCGGACCGCATCATGCCGCGCCTTGCCGCATTCCTCAAAACGGAAGCTGAGCGGGTTCTGACGCCGCAGGTGCTGGACATTTCGGCGCAACTTGGTTCGAGACCGGCTGCGATCCGCTATCGGGACCCACGCAGCCAATGGGGCTCGTGTTCATCCAAGCGGATTATCACCTTGTCATGGCGGGTGATGATGGCGCCGCCCGAAGCACAGGCTTATCTGGTTGCCCACGAGGTCGCCCATCTTCGCCACATGGATCATTCACGGCGATTTTGGGCGACGGTTGCGGCCCTTGAGCCGGAGTGGAAACACGGGCAAAGGGCGCTGAAGCGGGTCGAAAAGGACCTGCTTTCGATTGCGTTTTCTTAGGGGTAAGACCTAGAAAAGATTGCCGAAAAACTGCGCAATCGGGTTAGGCCCATTGCTCGGTGGCGGCAGCACGATCGAACTTGTGTCATCCCGGTTAGCCTGCCTGCCAGCCATCTGTGGGACTTGTTCGGGAACTCCGCCGACGCCGACGCCCGGGATTGCCTGATTGCCGATAATCGCGCCAGGGTCCAAAGATGCGAGGCTGCCCGCATCAGTCCCAGGCAGCATGGCCACCGGCACGCCAACATGTGCATCCGTCATAAACGCCTGCCACACTTGCGCGGGGACGCCACCACCGGTGATGCGGTCCATCGGCGAGTTGTCGTCCTTACCGATCCACACCCCAGTGGTCAGGTTGGCCGTGTAGCCGACAAACCAGGCATCACGAAGACCTTGGGTGGTCCCGGTTTTGCCCGCACCGACCCATGTATCGAGCGCAGCACGCCGACCGGTTCCAATGACCAAAGTTCGCGACAGCATGCCGTTCATGGCCCAAACATGTTGGGGTGCGATAACCTGGCCGAAGCCAGCCCCGTTGCGGTCGAAAACAGTGCGGCCAGCTTCATCGCGGATGCGGGTGATCAGATGCGGGTCGACGGCGTAGCCGCCATTGGCAAACGGGGTATAGGCAGCTGTCAATTCCATCGGTGAGACTTCCGAGGTCCCAAGCGCGATGGACGCGTTACGCTCCATATCCGACTCGATCCCAAGCCTTTGCGCGGTATTGATAACCCGCGCTGGCCCGACCTCCGCTGCAAGCTGAGCAGCCACGGTATTGAGTGACAGGGCAAGCGCATCGGCCAGCGTCACAGGCCCTCGATACTCCCGCGAGTAGTTCTCGGGTGACCAGTTGCCAATGGTCGTCGGTCGGTCATTGCGGATCGTGTTGGGTCGCAGCCCGGCTTCGAGCGCGGCGAGGTAGACGAACGGTTTGAAGGCCGATCCCGGTTGCCGGAAAGCGCGGGTGGCGCGGTTGAACTGGCTTGCCGCATAGTCACGGCCGCCGACGAGCGCCCGGACCGCACCGGTTCCATCAATGGAAACCACGGCACCTTGGAGGTCAGCCGCTTCTTGAGCGCCCAATGCGCCGCGCAACGCCATCTCCGCGCGCGCCTGCAGATAGGGATCAATCGTGGTTTCGACCGTAATATCGCCCTCAATCAAGTCGATGAGCCGGTCCAACTCATCCATAACCGCATCTGCCGCATAGTTGCCTGCGCCTCGGCGCATCCGGTCCACGGTTGCGGCCGGGTTTTCGCGCGCCAGACGCGCTTCTTCTTCGGTAATGAAGTCCTCTTCCACCATCGCCCGCAGAACCGTGGCAGCGCGAGCCTGTGCACCCTCGGGGTTTGACGTCGGTGCCCAGCGGGAAGGAGCGCGCAACAGACCGGCAAGCGTTGCAGCCTCCGCAAGCGTGACCTCGCTTGCCGCTTTGCCGAAATAGCGCCGAGCCGCCGCGTCCACGCCATAAGCCCCAGCGCCGAGATAGACCCGGTTGAGATACAGTTCCATGATCTCGTTTTTCGAGTAAGTCGTCTCGAGCCACACCGCCAGAATAAGCTCCTGAATCTTCCGGCTGACGGTCCGCTCGGCGGTCAGAAATAGGTTTTTGGCCAACTGCTGGGTGATGGTGGAACCACCCTGAACAAATCGCCCGGCTTGAACGTTGACCACCATCGCACGCGTGAGGCCGATCGGATCGAGCCCATAATGGTGATGGAAGCGCCGGTCTTCGATCGCAATCACCGCCTGCGGCAGGTAATTGGGTAGCTGTTCCATGCGAACCTGTTCGCCGCCCGTGTCGCCTCGGTTGGCCAGCAGAGCGCCATCATTGGCGAGAATACGAACGTTAGGGGGGCGCTCAGGCACACGCCATTCCGAAGCCGGTGGCAGTTGCATCGCATGGTATCCGATGACGCCAGCCAGACCGATAACAGCCCATAGGCCCAGCACCGCGCCCCAGTACATCATGCGGCCAAAGACACGACCCAGACCACCGCGTTTTGCCCTCGAACGACCACGCGATTTTTTAGCCTTGCGCGCCGCAGGTTTGCCGCGTCCCACCGGAGGTCGTTGGGGGGCGGGCGCCGTGGCGCCATCAAAACTCGGTTCGATTCGCGACTGGCCGGAAGTCGATGAACGTGATCTGCGTGAAGCCATGGCGGAACGGTACTCAAACGATACTGGTTAACGCGCGGCCGCGCGGATGGTTGCCGCGACCACAACGCCACAGAACGCTATCGGGCTTAAGGTCACGTAAAGACACGCGGTTTCAGATCGCCGTGCGTAAACGTTTCGAAGCGCTTTACCCTAATAGCTCCAATTCATCGAAAATAAGGCGGTTTACCGGTAATTAGGTGGCATCCGTGCCGGCATCGAGCCGCCTTGCGATCGTTGCGAAGCGGGACGGACAGCAGCAGCCTATCTGCCTTCCATGGTTTGCGTCACAAGGTTTGTCAGTATGTCTCCAATGCCAGCCTCCGCGCCCGCTCATCCAGCCCGTCCGGAAAAGCCACTGTTCAGTACCGCTGATGGCCGGGTCGACTGGGTCGATGTTGCCAAAGGCGTCTGCATTTTCTTCGTTGTGATGATGCACGCCACCTTGGGCGTACAGGAGATCACCGGCGAGCAGAGCTGGATGGGGTCGATCGTCGCGTGGGCAGCGCCATTCCGGATGCCCGATTTTTTCTTCATTGCCGGTTTGTTTCTGATGCGGACGATTGATGCGCCATGGCTGCGTTTCATTGACCGAAAGATCATCCACTTCGTCTACTTCTACCTCATCTGGATGGTCATTCAGGGTGTGCTCAAGGGCGGTCTGTTGACGGGCGATCCGGGTGCGGTGCCCGGTGTTCTGCTGACCGCTCTTTACGAACCTTTTGGCACGCTTTGGTTCATCTACATCTTGCCCATCATGTTTATGGTTGTGCGGCTGACGCGGCAGGTACCGGTCTGGTTGATGCTGGTGGTAACAGCGGCTCTGGAAATCGCGCCGATCACGAGCGGGATTTTCCTGCTCGATGAGTTTTGCGCGCGGTTTGTGTATTTCTATGCCGGGTATGCGCTGGCAACGCACGCTTTCCGGATGGCCGATGAGGCACGCGACAAGCCCTTGCTTGCGTTGGTTTTTCTGTCGAGTTGGGCGATCGTCAACACTTTTGCGGTCTTCACCCCGGTGGAACTTTTGGGCGAGACGCGCACCATCGCGCAGCTCCCGGTCGTCTCGCTGGTTATGGGCGGACTTGGTGCTCTGGCCGTGATCTCGTTTGCGGCGGTGGTCACAGGTGGCGCCCTAGGCCGGCTCCTGTCCTACATGGGCGCGCGCTCCATCGTAATCTATCTGGCGTTCTTCGTGCCGATGGTGATCGTGCGCGAAGCGGGCGTCCGCTTTGGCCTCATTACCGACACGGGCCTTCTGTCGCTCGTGACGACGCTGGCGGCTGTGTCTCTGCCGCTGTTGGGGTATTGGCTGATCAAGACGGTCAAGCCTCTGGGGATCTTCGCATTCCTGTTCGAGCGGCCGCAATGGGCGCGCATCGAACGCGACAGTTCCGGGCGCAGACGGGCTGCAATCGCTCCGGCGGAATAAGCGCTTTCCTCTGGTGCGCGGCCCTCTTAAGGTCGCGCCACCATGACCGATACCGACTTTCGCCCGCTGAACGCCGATGACCATCTGATGCTGGTCGATGGCTCGACCTACATCTTCCGTGCCTTCTTCGGCTATCAAGCTACAGAGAAGACAAAGCGATCTGATGGTCTGCCTACTAACGCGATTTACGCTTTCTGCAACATGCTTTGGAAGCTACTGCGGGAGGAAGACCGAAGTGTCCTGGGACCACCACCCACCCACCTTGCCGTGATCTTCGATCATTCGGCCTACTCATTTCGCAACGATATCTACCCCGACTACAAGGCCCACCGGCCCGAACCGCCCGAGGATCTTCGCCCCCAGTTCCCGGTTATCCGGGACGCGGTGCGCGCCTTCAACGTCGCCTGCATCGAACAGGAAGGTTATGAAGCGGATGATCTGATTGCCACCTACACGGTCCAGGCTGTCGGGGCGGGTGCTCAGGTCTCCATAGTGTCGTCCGACAAGGACCTTATGCAGCTGTTGACGATGCCCGGTGTCGTGCTCGTTGACACCATGAAGGATAAGCGCACCGGCCCCGATGAGGTGGCCGAAAAATTCGGTGTGCCGCCAGAAAAGATGATCGATCTGCAGTCGCTCGCTGGCGATTCGGTCGACAATGTCCCCGGTGTTCCCGGAATTGGCGTCAAGACCGCCGCGCAACTGCTTGAAGAGTTTGGTGACCTCGACACGCTGCTGGCGCAGGCCGGAACGATCAAACAGACCAAGCGGCGCGAAAACCTCATCGAATTTGCTGACCAGGCGCGCATCTCCAAGCGGCTGGTGACCTTGAAAACGGACGTACCCGCCAAGGAGCCGGTGGAGTCGAGCCTCGTGCGCGATCTCGATGGTGATCAACTCATCGGCTTCCTCAAGGCCATGGAGTTCACCACACTGACCAAGCGCGTAGCAGCGGCCACCGACCTCAAGATGGCCGATGTTGAGGCAGCCGACATCGAAACGCCCGGATTTGAGAGCAGCCGCGTCGAAGAAAGCACGGCGGACGGCGGCGATATGACCCCCGCTGCGCTGGCTGACGCTCGGGCTGCCGAAATGGCGGACGCCTCAATAGACCCCGACAGCTACGAGACCATCTTCGAACCAGACAGGCTTAGGGGGTTGTTCGATGAGGCGCGCTGGTCGGGAATTCTTGCGTTCGATACCGAGACCACTTCGCTCGACCCGATGCGTGCCGATCTGGTCGGCTTCTCGTTCGCCATGGAGGTGGGCAAGGCCTTTTACGTTCCTTTGAAGCACACCGCTGGCGGCGATCTTTTGGGCGATGGCCATGATGACCGGCAGATGGACGGGCAGACCGCTCTGGCGCTTCTCAAGGAGGTTCTGGAAGATCCTGCAATCCTCAAGATCGGCCAGAACATGAAATACGATATGGCCATCATGGCGGGTCAGGGGATCGCGGTCGCGCCCTTCGATGACACGATGCTGCTGTCCTATGTCTGCGGCGCGGGCACTGGCGGCCATGGCATGGATGAGCTGTCGGGCAAATGGCTTGGCCATGAGCCCATCCCCTACAAGGAGCTCGTTGGTTCGGGCAAATCCATGGTCACCTTTGACCATGTGCCGATCGACAAGGCGACGCGCTACGCCGCCGAGGACGCCGACATCACGCTGTGCCTGTGGCGCGCGCTCAAGCCGCGGTTGATCCCCCATAAAGCCACCACGGTCTATGAGACGCTGGAGCGACCGCTGGTGCCGGTGCTGGCGCGAATGGAGCGCCATGGCATCAAGGTGGACCGGCAGATGCTGTCGCGCCTGTCCGGCGACTTTGCGCAGTCGATGGCCGGGCTTGAAGCGGAAATCCAGGAGCTTGCGGGCGAGAACTTCAATGTCGGCTCGCCAAAGCAGCTTGGCGACATTCTGTTCGGCAAGATGGGCCTGCCAGGGGGCAAGAAGACCAAAACCGGCGCTTGGGCGACGCCTGCATCAGCGCTTGATGAATTGGCGGCTGAAGGACACGAGTTGCCGAAGAAGGTTCTCGAGTGGCGGCAGCTTCAGAAGCTTCGCTCGACTTACACCGAGGCGCTCGCGCAGGCCATCAATCCCGACACGGGCCGCGTTCATACCTCGTTTGCGCTGGCAGCGACGAGTACAGGCCGGCTGTCGTCTTCCGACCCGAACTTGCAGAATATACCGGTACGGACCGAGGCTGGCCGTAAGATTCGCAAGGCGTTTGTTGCCGAGGAAGGCTGCAAGCTCGTTTCCGCCGATTACAGCCAGATCGAACTGCGTGTCTTGGCGCATGTGGCGGATATTCCGCAGCTCAAACAGGCCTTCGCTGACGGGCTCGACATTCACGCCATGACCGCGTCTGAGATGTTCGATGTGCCCATCGAAGGCATGGACCCGATCGTTCGCCGACAGGCGAAAGCCATCAATTTCGGAATCATCTATGGTATTTCGGCCTTCGGGCTCGCCAATCAGCTGGGCATCGAACGGTCGGAAGCCGGCGCCTATATTAAGACCTATTTCGAGCGTTTCCCCGGCATCAAGCAATACATGGACGACACCAAGGCCTTCTGCCGCGAGCATGGCTACGTCCAGACCATCTTCGGGCGCCGGGCGCATTACCCCGAGATAAAGGCCAGCAACCCCAGCTTGCGGGCCTTCAATGAGCGCGCTGCCATCAACGCGCCCATCCAGGGGTCAGCTGCCGATATCATCCGCCGCGCGATGGTACGCATGGAGCCCGCATTGGCCGAAGCAAAGCTGAACGCGAAGATGCTGCTTCAGGTTCATGATGAGCTGATCTTCGAAGTGCCTGAAAGCGAGGTCGAGAAAACCTTGCCTGTTATCGAGCAGGTCATGATCGATGCTCCAAACCCTGCTCTGGCGCTATCGGTGCCGCTTGAGGTGGATGCGCGTGCGGCTGATAACTGGGATGATGCGCATTAGACCGGTGGAAAAAGTGGCGAAGTAATGAGCCAAACGCTGAGGGCGATCCACGTACCAAGCAAGGCCCAGTAGGTTATTGGCTGAGCTGAGCGCGACACCGGCTCAATGAAGTCGGCTCGACCGTTTCGCAAGGCCGGCCAGGTCCATATCAGGAACAGAACACCCCAAAAGGCTTGCAGTTCGAGGAACACTGCGAGCCAAATGCACATCAGGCCGGTAAGCGCCTTCAGGGGTGGGCCAGCCTTTACGGGGTCCTTCGATGTCTCGTCCGGGCGAGGCCCCTGTGTGGTCTGAGTGATAAAGTGGGCACCTTGGCGATCGGCCAGCAAGTAGCTGTTTGTATCCAAGCGATTGAGTTGGCGACCGTCTAACCGCTCGAGGACGGACACGGTTTGTGTTTGATCGCCCACCGCAAACGCCGGGACCCAGTATCGGAACCGCCCGCGCACCGTTTCGGGCACTTCTTCGATTGTGGCGATCTGATCGCCATTGGGGTGTAGAATCCGATAACTTGGCCATGGCTGGCCATCCGCTCGTTCAAATCGCCAATCAAACAGATCGCTGTAAAAGCCGCGAACAAGCTCGATGTCCGGCACGTGATGGTAACGCGCCACCACGGTGCCCGGCGGACCGCTCTTGGGCGTGATATCCGGTCCCTCATAGACGGTGAACCCGGCTCCTGATGGATCGCGGATTAGAGCGATCCGCGCATCATCAGTGAAAGCCTGTGGTTCAAGCTCAATGATGGCGCCCTCGTGCTGCCGCGCGCGCTCAACGGCCTCTTCAACGGAGGGCACATGCACATAGGACATCCAAAAAGATGGCATGTCCATTTGCTGAAGTCTTGGCGGCATCGGGAAGATGCCAGCCACCGGCTCGCCATTGTGGTGAGCATAGGCGTACGCCGCATCGCCTTTGAACGACCAGCGAAACAGCGCCTTATAGTCTGCCTTGGCGGTTTGCAGATCATAGGTGGAAAGGTCGGTCCACACGAAGTGTCCAATGGCCATATCTGGCTCTGATCCTCGGCTGGGGCGATGCGTGCGGTGTGCAGCGTTTTTTGGGGTATCGAGCTTTGCCTCAACTATTCGCCATTGGCGATCAGCCCTTTGGCTACACCGTCACAAACACCCCCTCGCGCCGATCATCACCCGCGCCCTCGATCGAGAAGCGGCCATTGGAATTCACCACCCGTTCGACACCGTGGACGCCCCCGAAAAACATCGATGGTGCGTCCCACAGCCGGTGATCGTCAAACGCCTGTTGCAGCGGTTCAGGATCAAAGCCTGGCTCAACATCGAGATGGCCCGCTTCGACATGCAGCCGCGGCGCCCGGATCGCCTCCTCAAGCGGCTGCTGGCAGACCAATCGTCTGATCAGGACGTTTGCCATCGCCGAGCGGATGCGGTTGGACCCGCCTGAGCCGGCTGCCAGCAAGCCGCCCTTCTCGTTGGCGGCCACCGTGGGGGCCATCATGGATGCGAGGCGCGTGTCAGGCGTCCAGGAGCCTGGGCCGTCTTGCAGCAAGTCGTCCTCGCCGAGCATGTTGTTGAGCATGAACCCACAATTCGGAACGATGGCACCATTCCCTTCGCCGTTGGACACCGTGAGCGCAACGGACATCCCGTCCTTGTCGATAACCGACACGTGGGTCGTACCTTTGACAGCCACAGGCGCGGGGTCCGCTAGAAGCATCCGCTCATCAAATCCACTGGGCTTGCCGAGCGCGCGCCAACGGCGGTCCACGAGGTCCATTCCGCGGGCAAAACCAAGCGGGTTGAAGCTGCTGCCCCCGCTGTAGCTTGCAAGGATCGCCGAGATCAGACCACCGCCAGCGGATGGAGAGGGATTGAGGGATACTTGCCATGACGGCCCGCCACCGGCACTTGCGTCCGCCGAAGCCCGTTTTCCGCCTACCGACCGTATCAGCGGCTCCCGCCATACTGGTTGGTATGCCTTGAGGTCCTCGCCCGTAAGGTGCCCACCCGCGCTCGCGGAAAGCATGGCCTGTGCGATCTCGCCTTCGGTCGCGATGCGAAGCCCTTCGTTGGCTAGCGCGTCCAGCGCGTCTGCCAGGGGTGGGTTAGTGAACACCGCGTCGGCTGACCGAAGCGCGCCTTCGGGTGCATGCAGTGTCCGCGCCTCTGGCGTTGCCAACAGGATCGGGCTGACGATCTGCGCCAGTCGGGCCTGGAAAGTGCTGATTGGAAAGCCGTTCTTGGCGTGTTCAATGGCGTACTCGGCGAGCCGTGTCATCGGTAGCCGACCATAACGGTCATGCAGCTGGAAAAGGCCGGGCAGGAGACCCGGCGTTGCTACCGATCCCGGTCCGATATGAAAAGCCTGCGTAACGCCGCCGAAATCTGCTTCGACCTCCGCGAGGCCTTCGTGGCGTTTGCCCTGCGGAAAACATGGTGTGTGCACGAAAAAATCGAGGCAGGCGGGCTTTGTTGTGCCTGCGACCATCGCGAAACCCCCGCCTGCAGGGGACGCGAGCACCGGTTCGCAAACACACGCGGTGAAGATGCTGGCGACTGCCGCATCGGCGGCCGACCCACCCTCGGCCAGCACCTCAGCGCCGGCCTGCGCGGTCAGTTTATGGCCAGCGGCGATCCCGGCGCGCGCACTCATGCGCTTACGCCCCTGAAGGTTGGGCTGGAAAAACGCCGGCCGGTACGCCTACTCGGCGGCTTGCAGAAGAACCGGTGCGGCTGCTTTGACGTCCGCAGCCACATGCGGCTCGAACACGGCAAAATTGGCGGCGAACATTTCGGCAAGTTTGGTGGCTTGGGCGTCATAGGCGGCCTTGTTGGCCCAGGTCTGACGTGGTTGCAAGATCGCGCTATCGACGCCGTCGACGGAGCGTGGCACAGCGAGGCTGAAGAACGGATCGGTTGTGAACTCCGTACCATCGAGTTCGCCATCGAGTGCGGCATGCAGGAGCCGGCGCGTTGCACCGATCGGCATACGCGAACCAGTTCCGTAGGCACCGCCGGTCCAACCGGTGTTGACCAGCCAACACTGCACACCGTGCTCAGCGATGAGCTTGCGCAGAAGATCGCCATAAACGGCGGGATGGCGCGGCATGAAAGGAGCGCCGAAGCAGGTTGAGAACGTCGCTTCGGGTTCGGTGACACCCATCTCGGTGCCAGCGACCTTGGCGGTGTAGCCGGACAGGAAATGGTACATCGCCTGATTGGCGGTCATTTTAGAGAGCGGTGGCAAGACACCGAACGCGTCGGCCGTCAGCATGATGATGTTTGTCGGCTGGCCAGCCCGACCCGACAGAAGCGCGTTAGGAATGTAGTCGATGGGGTAGGCGCAGCGTGTGTTTTGCGTGCGCGAGCCATCATCGAAATCGGGGAGCCGGGTGTCGGGATCGATCACCACGTTCTCAAGCACAGTTCCAAAGCGTTGTGTGGTCGCGTAGATTTCCGGTTCGGCCTCAGCAGAAAGCTTGATGGTCTTGGCGTAACAGCCGCCCTCGAAATTGAAGACACCGTCGGCGCCCCATCCATGCTCATCATCGCCGATCAACATCCGCTCCGGATCGGCTGAGAGGGTCGTCTTGCCGGTCCCGGACAGGCCAAAGAAGATGGCGACTCGCCCCTTGTCGTCCACGTTGGCCGACGCGTGCATGGGCATGACGCCATCAGCAGGTAGCAGGAAGTTGAGCATGGAAAACACACTCTTCTTCATCTCCCCGGCGTAGTGCGTCCCACCGATCAGCACGATCTTCCGGCTGAAATCGCACGCGATCACGGTCTCCGATCGGCAACCATGGCGGGCGGGGTCGGCCTTGAAGCTTGGCAGATCGATGATGGTCATGTCTGGCGCAAAGCTCTCAAGAGCTTGGCGCTCGGGGCGCAGCAACATGGTGCGAATGAACAGCGAATGCCACGCTTTCTCGGTGATGATCCGGGTCGGCAGCCGATGGGCCGGATCTGCGCCGCCCCATAGGTCCTGAACGTAGAGGTCCAGGCCCTGGGCATGGTCCAGAAAATCCGCATGCAGCGCCTCAAAGTGTTCGGGCTGCATCGCCTGATTGCCGTCCCACCAGACGCTGTCACCCGTCAGCGTGTCGCGCACGATGAACTTATCAAGCGGCGAACGACCGGTGTGCCGACCGGTATCCGCCTTCAGCGCGCCGCCAGCGACGATTTCGGCTTCGCCGTTTCGGATTGCATGTTCATAAAGGACGGGGGCGCTGAAATTGAAAAACGCACTGCCCCAGCGCGAAAGGCCGGCTTGATCAAGCCCGACGTGTGGATTGCGTGCTCCGATCGAATACTCATCATACGCCACGCCTTATCCCCTTTTTTGGCTTTCGAGCGTGCTCCGCACGCAGCGGAATGCTCAAATTGTGTCCGGCGCCCGCACTTCACGAGGCAATGGCTAGTTAATGTTGCATTGCAACACACACGCGCGCAATCGAGCCATAGGTCTGCCGTGCAGTTTGAACAACAGCCGAGCAATGTGAATTGACCAAGATCATGAACAAGACCACCCAAAAGCGTTTTCGGTGCTGCATATTTCGGCAAGGGCAAGATTCATGCAGCTAACATGTTAGAAAGATCAGGGGGTTAGGCCGCTTTCATTCCTCCGCCTTAGCCGAACGAGCTGCAACCGTATGCAGGCTCAAACCGAGCTTGAGGGTCAACCGGTCCAGCATCGCTCACCATCTTCTGCACCCTTCGCATCTGCGAACACACAGTCATCCGACGCGGATGCGATGCCAAACCCCGCCTTAATTTACGCGCAATCGCGCTGCCAACGATCATGCCACGCAACGCAAGGCTTATTGTGGCAAGCGTGCAAGACCACCATACAGGAGCTTGGGCCGTGCAAGGTGAAATGCTATCGAGCACCCGTGGCAGCATCGGGGCATCAAGAGGGCAGGGTATGCCGACCATCGCGCTTGTCGATGACGATCGCAACATCCTGACGTCGGTATCATTGGCGTTGGAGGCTGAAGGCTATCGGGTCGAGACCTACACCGATGGCGCATCGGCGCTTGACGGCATGCAGATGGCACCGCCCGATCTCGCCATTTTCGATATCAAGATGCCGCGCATGGACGGCATGGAACTGCTCCGCCGTTTTCGTCAGATGTCCGACCTTCCTGTTATTTTTCTCACGTCCAAGGACGACGAGATTGACGAGTTGTTCGGCCTCAAAATGGGGGCTGACGACTTTATCAAGAAGCCATTTTCCCAGCGTGTTCTTGTCGAGCGTGTACGGGCGCTGCTGCGCCGTGTTCAGGCACGCGCCAGTGGCAATGGCACGACCGCTGCTCAGGTGCCCGCAGTCCCGCGCGCGGGCGATGAAGCTGGCCGTGTGCTCAAGCGCGGTGACCTTGTGATGGATGAGGACCGGCATGCCTGTTCATGGAAGGACCGCGGCGTCACCCTGACGGTAACCGAGTTTCTGATCCTGCAGTCGCTGGCGCAACGCCCTGGCATCGTCAAAAGCCGCAATGCCCTTATGGACGCGGCTTACGATGATCAGGTCTACGTCGACGACCGGACCATCGACAGCCACATCAAGCGCTTGCGTAAGAAGTTTAAGCAGGTCGATGACAGCTTTGATATGATCGAAACGCTGTACGGTGTAGGGTATAAGTTCAAGGAAGCCTGACCTGTGCGCGGATTAAACCGTGTGCGAGGCAGCGGAGGTTGTGGCGCACCATGGCGGAGCGCAGCGATGACAGTCTGCAAATCCGATCGACGCAGATCAGCGGCGAGCGGTCCAGTGCGCGCGCATTCGGCTGGATAGGTCGCGCCCGCGCCGAGGCACGCGCCCGCCGGGCACGCCGTGGCTTTTCGGTCTTTTCCTCCCTGACCCGTCGCATTTTGATCCTTAACCTGGTGGGCCTGGTCGCTTTGGTCTCCGGCATTTTGTATCTCAATCAGTTCCGCGAAGGACTGATCGATTCACGTGTTCAGAGCTTGTTGGTTCAAGGGGAGATCATTGCCGGGGCGATCGCGGCGTCGGCCAGTGTCGATGATGACAACACCACCATCGTCATCGATCCCGAGCGCCTGCTCCAGTTGCAGACCGGCGAGAGCCTCTCGGTCTTTGATAGTTCGGTTGCAGGGCTTGAGTTCCCGATCAATCCCGAACGGGTGGCACCGCTTTTGCGGCGGCTGGTTGGCCCAACAGGTACGCGCGCGCGCATCTATGATCTCGATGGCGGCCTGATCCTCGATAGTGAGGCTCTGTACGCGCGGACATCCATCCTTCGCTTCGACTTGCCTTCGGCTACCGCTGAGCAGGAACCTTTCTGGACCGATTGGTGGCAGCGCGCGAAGCTTTTCATTCGTCGTTTCGATATGCCACCTTACGAGGAAATCGGAGCGCAGAATGGCTTGGTGCTTCCTGAACTACGCTCTGCCATGGCCGGCCAGCCCGCGAGCCTTGTGCGCGTTTCGGACCAGGGTGAGCTGGTTGTTTCCGTTGCCATTCCCATTCAGCGCTTTCGCGCCAGCCTCGGCGCGCTTCTCCTGTCGACACAGGGCGGAGATATTGACGACATCCTCTTCAATGAGCGGATGTCGATTTTGCGCGTCTTTCTCGTTGCTGCCGCCGTCATGGTCGTGTTGTCCATCCTGCTTGCGAGCACCATAGCCGGCCCGGTCCGTAAGCTATCGGATGCTGCGGAGCGCGTGCGCCATTCGGTCAAGGCCCGTGAAACGCTCCCAAGTTTCGAGGGGCGTCGCGATGAGATCGGTCACCTGGCCCTGACGCTGCGCAAAATGACGGGCGCACTTTACAACCGGATTGATGCGATTGAGCGGTTTGCAGCTGATGTGAGCCATGAGCTGAAGAACCCGTTGACGTCATTGCGCTCGGCGGTCGAAACCTTGCCACGCATTCACAATGAGGACAGCCGCAAGCGCCTGCTTGATGTTATCGAGCATGATGTGCGCCGGCTCGACCGATTGATTTCCGATATTTCGGATGCATCCCGGCTGGATGCAGAACTTGCGCGCGAAGATTCCGTGCCGGTTGATCTGAAAGCATTGCTTGAAACGGTCGTCGGTGTGCAGCGCGAATTGGCGCTGCGTGAACGCGTGACGATACGGCTGGCGTTCATGCAGACAGGCTCGCCGGGTGGATTTGTGTTGCAAGGCCATGAATCGCGCCTTGGCCAGGTGTTTAACAACATCCTCGACAATGCACGCTCATTCTCCCCGCGCGCCGGCACGATCTTCGTTCGCGCGCACCGTGATGAGGCCAACATCATTGTCGACATTGACGACGAGGGTCCGGGCCTGCGGCAGGATATGGCGGAGCGCATTTTCGAGCGTTTCTATACCGACCGTGCCGAGCAGTCTGGCTATGGGAACAATTCGGGGCTCGGTCTTTCGATTTCCAGGCAGATCGTCGATGCGCATAATGGCTCTATCGAGGCGAGCAACCGCGATGACGCTGAAGGCGCCCGTTTCCGCGTTGTTCTGCCAATCGGCAAGAACCAAAAGGGCTGATGCGGACCAGCGCATGCCTGACACCGTTCCGCAAAACGATGCGGTGCTGTCATGGATGAGGACAAAGCGGTTCACGCCACAGCGTTGGCCATTAGCGGCATTGGTATCGTAATCGAAGGCGCGCCGGGCTCCGGGAAATCGCGGCTGGCGATGGCTCTGCTCGAGCGCGCCTCAGCCCTGGCCGACATGCGGCTTCTGCCTGCCGACGCACCGATAAACGCTCCAACGCGTCCACCATCCCGGCCCGCCCCAGATTGGTCTGGCCTGATCGGCGACGACCACGTTCATCTGTCGGTCAACGCCGGCGTTTTGGTTGCGGCACCCGCCATGGACCTACGCGGCGCCATCGAGGTTAGAGGGCTTGGCATAGCGGACGTCACCTGGTGCGAACACCACCGCGTCGATCTTTGGGTTTCGCTGGTACCGCCCGGTGCGTGGCAACGGGTTCCTGAACACGCCAGCGCCGAGATCGCTGGTGCTACGGTCCCCCGCTTGACTTTACCAATTGTTGATCTGGCGCATCAGCTCCTCTTGATTGATCTTGGTCTGCGCTGCCGGTTGGGTTCCTGACCCCTTTCTCGGACAGACGGCGCACCTGCCTAAAGCATCCCGCCAAAGGGCTCACAGCCGCACCCCTTGCTTTCCCTAGCAAACAGGAGAAAGATGGCAGCCTGCGGCGGCCGGCGATAATTTTTGTCGAATCAGCAAGGACCTCATGATCGGTCTGCTTCTCGTTACCCACGGAAATCTCGCGTTGGAGTTCAAGTCTGCCCTTGAACACGTGGTTGGCCCACAGCGCCAGCTGGAGACCATTTGTATTGGCCCCGACGACGATATGGAGGAGAGGCGCGAAGACATCGTCGCAGCCGCTCGTTCTGTCGATGAAGGTGAAGGTGTTATCGTTTTGACCGATATGTTCGGCGGTACGCCGTCCAATCTTGCCATCTCGGTGATGGATGACGCGCATGTTGAGGTTCTTGCTGGGGTCAATCTGCCGATGCTGGTGAAGCTCGCGTCCATCCGCAGCGAGCTGAAGCTTGTCGATGCGGTGAGCCATGCGTGTGAGGCCGGCCGCAAGTACATCTCCGTTGCCAGCCAGATATTAGACGCGTGACCGACCGATCCTCCGTGGTCCCACAGGTGCAAGCCGATGCCGAAAACCTCGACTCGGCCCGGTCTCTGAAAATTCGAAACAAGAGGGGACTGCATGCGCGTGCCTCCGCGCGTTTTGTGAAACTCGCCGAAACCTTCGACGCAGACATCACGGTGACCAAGGGTGAAACGAGCGTCCATGGCACGTCGATCATGGGCTTGATGATGCTTGCTGCAGCGCCAGGATGCGAGATTACGATTTCGGCATCTGGGCCACAGGCGAGCGAAGCCATTGATGCCATGTGCGCTTTGGTCAACGACCGTTTCGGCGAAGAGGCGTAAGCTGCTTCGGCGCCTCGTCCGCTAGGCCCGGGCAAAGATATGGGCTGCGACCGCCAGGTCCTCCGCAGCCGTACCAACCGATTTGAACAGCGTAATCTGGTCGTAGAAACGACGCCCTGCGCGTACGCCCTTGCATAAATCAAAGAGGTCCCCGGCCACATCGTCCGGCGTCAGCCGTCCTTCCGAGAGGGGTATCGCGAGGTCGCCGCCCTCTTTAAGCGCTCCTTCGCGCGTATCGCAGAAGACGCGTGCTTTCTCAACCGCATGGCTATCGGTCTCACGCATGGTTGGCTTGAACGCGCCGACAAGGTCGAGATGCTGCCCCGCTGCAAGCCATTGTCCCTCGACCAGAGCGGCTTCGCTCATGGTCGCGCAACTTATGATATCGGCGCCGCGAACGGCACCCTCGAGATCATCGGTTGTTGCTATGGAAATCCCAAGATCGGCGAGCTTGCCTTGCAGCTTTTTGGCTCGATCGGAGGTCCTGTTCCAAAGCAGGATTTGATTGATCGGCCGGACTGCGGCGTGCGCTCGTATCAAATAGGGAGCGAGCGCGCCGGCCCCGACCATCAAAAGCTTACGGCTGTCGCTTCTCGAAAGATAGCTCGACGCCAAAGCGGACGCTGCCGCGGTTCGCCAGACCGTTAGTGACTGACCGTCGATCAGGGCGAGCGGTGCACCGCTCTCACCGGACATGAGAAGATAGGCGCCGACCACACTGGGTAGATCGCGTGTCTGATTATCGGGGACGACCGAGACGATCTTGACCCCCATATAACCGCGCTGTGAGGACCCGTGCGCCTTGAAATCCGTCCAGGCGGGCATCAACAGCAAGGTTGAGTCAGGAACCTCAGCTGGCCGTTCGACGGTGTGATGGTGCCGTAGTGGCGCGACGATTGATGAGCGGAACGCGCGGCGGAGTGTTTCCACGAGGTCCCTAAAATCGGCGATTTCAGCGATATCAGCAGCGGTGATGATCCGCATGGGACGTCATATCACTTGGCAGGCCAGCGTTATCGCGATGAAGCCGGGCTTGGCAGCGCGCGGACCCCAGAGAGCTTGGACAACTGCTCTTTGTGCACATCGCGTTCGCGGGCAAGCTTGTCAGCCTCAGCACGCTTCGCCCGCGCTTCTTTGCGATAATGCCCTTGAGACAGCCATACCGCACAGCCGCCAACGACGATGCCAACCAGCAGAGCCGCAAACAGGGCGACGAAAAGGGGAACTTGCATGGCCATGAAGGGTGCGTCTTGCGACATCGGATCGGCCGACAGTTGCACCATTTGCCTGTTGGCTACCGCCAACGCGATGAGGACAATGGCCAGCGGTAGGATAATCAGCAGCGTCCATAGGCGTTTCGCGATCTTCCCAAGCATTTAGGCGCCTCCATCACCTGGATTAAGCCGCTCGCGCATCTCCTTGCCTGTCTTGAAGAATGGTACGGTCTTGGCGTCCACATCGACCTGCTCGCCGGTGCGCGGGTTACGCCCGGTACGGGCGGGCCGGTGCTTGACCGAGAAGGCTCCAAAGCCTCTCAACTCGACACGATCGCCGCGCGCGAGCGCGTCGGAAATGGTATCGAGAATGGCTGCAACGACATTCTCCACGTCACGCTGAAACAGGTGCGGATTACGCTCGGTAATGCGCTGAATAAGTTCGGATTTGATCACGGGCGCCCCCAGTTATACGTTCGCCGACCGCGTCAGCCGGACCGGGAGGACTTTGTCCACGGCTGATAACCAGCCCCGGCTCGTGGCCCGCTTGGTGAATGTTCCGACGGAACGTTCACTCGAACCCCCCTAGTCCCTGCGTTTGCGGGATTTTTTACTCAATGACCGTGCCAAAGCGACAGGATGCCGTCAAGCAACATTGCGTCTCGAAGAGCTTCACGAAGTCCTTCGCCACGTATCTCCATTGACCGCCTGTCCTCCGACAGCCCGATGGACGCAAGGGCGCGGGCCACCGGTAGATTGACGGGTCGACGAGGCGCGCGGTCCAGGACTTCAACGTCTTCATCGATCTGATGGGCTTCCGCAAGGTAAGCGATTGCCTGATCCTCACCACCAAGTTCATCGATGAGGCCCAGCTCAACGCCACGCGAGCCGGTAAACACACCGCCTTCAAAACCGCGCACAACGGCCCGATCAAGGCTGCGCCGCTCCGCTACCTGCGCAACGAACCAGGTGAAGTTGTCCTGCACAAGCTGTTCGAGAGCTGCTAACGCTTCCTCGCTGGGTTCGGTGAAGGCGGACGGCTGCGCCTTCAATTCGCCCGAGCGGACGTCGGTCACTGAAACGCCGATTGTGTCGAGCAACTCGCTCGCGTTGGGGACCTGGGCGACCACACCGATGGAGCCGACAATCGATCCATTCCGGGCAATGATGTGCTCACCGGCAATTGAGGCGAGATAGGCGGCCGACGTTCCGACGCCTTCGATCACACTCACGACCGGTTTCTCCTCGCCCAGTTCGCGGATGTGCTCGAAAATTGCCTCCCCGGCGACCGCCAAGCCCCCAGGAGAATTGATCGTCATAATCACGGCTTCCACCTGCTCGTCTTCGGCAAGCGTCTCAAGAAGTTCGAGAAACGGGTCGTCTAAATCGATAAACCCATCAAGCTGTACGCGGGCGACATGCGTATCGCGTCCCTGGAGCCGTTCGCCCAACGGTGTGAACTGCGCGACAAGGCCGAACACCAGCACAACGGCCAAAAAAACGGCAAAGATCCGCCAGCCGCTGCGCGAACGGCGCAACCGGCGTCGTTCAACCAAGGTATCGGGAGTGAGAGTGTCGAGCGGCATGGCGAGGGGCTCCGGTCGGTGCTTGGCGGCAAGATGTGCGCTGGCTAGCACCGCATCGTGACCGCAACAAGATCATAGCCGGCTCAAAACAAAACGCCGGACTGACGACGCAGCCCGGCGTTTATCGAGTTCAGTAAGGAAGCGGTTACTCTTTTTCGTCGCCGCCCTTGAGCGCGGCACCGAGAATGTCGCCGAGCGAGGCGCCAGAATCGGACGAACCGTACTGCGCAACGGCTTCCTTCTCTTCGGCGATTTCCAGCGCTTTGACGGAGACCGAAACCTTGTGCGTCTTGCGGTCGAACTGGGTTACCCGAGCGTCGAAACGGTCGCCAACGGAGAACCGGTCTGGCCGCTGATCGTCGCGGTCGCGGGCGAGGTCCGAACGACGGACGAAAGAGGTCAGATCGGTATCAACGATCTTGATCTCAACGCCATTGTCTTGAACCGCAGTCACTTCACAGGTGACCACTGCGCCGCGGCGCACCGTGTCGGAAGCCGCATCGAACGGATCATCGCCCAGTTGTTTGATACCCAGCGAAATGCGCTCCTTGTCGGTGTCGACATCAAGCACCTGAGCCCGGATCATCTGACCCCGCTCATACTCTTCGATGACGTCTTCACCTTTGCGGTTCCAGTCGAGGTCCGACAGGTGGACCATGCCGTCAATGTCGCCTTCGAGCCCGATGAACAGACCGAATTCCGTCTTGTTCTTAACTTCGCCCTCAACGATCGATCCGACCGGGAACTGTTCAGCGAAGGAATCCCACGGATTCGACAGGGTTTGCTTGAGGCCGAGCGAAATACGCCGTTTGTTGGGATCCACTTCGAGGATCATCACTTCGACTTCCTGGCTGGTCGAAATCAGCTTGGACGGGTGAACGTTCTTCTTGGTCCAGCTCATTTCGGAAACGTGGATGAGCCCCTCGATGCCCGGCTCCAGTTCGACGAACGCGCCGTAGTCGGTAACGTTGGTGACGCGGCCGGTCATCTTGGCACCTGCCGGGTACTTCATTTCGATACCGTCCCATGGGTCAGCTTCAAGCTGCTTCATGCCCAGCGAGATCCGGTGCGTTTCGTGATTGATGCGGATGATCTGCACCTTAACGGTCTGCCCGATCGACAGGACCTCGGAGGGGTGGTTCACCCGGCGCCATGCAATATCAGTGACGTGCAGCAGGCCATCAATGCCGCCTAGATCGACGAATGCGCCGTACTCGGTGATGTTCTTGACGATGCCATCAATGATCTGGCCCTCAGCGAGATTCTGCACCAACTCCTGGCGCTGCTCGGCACGGCTCTCTTCCAGCACCACCCGTCGCGACACCACGATGTTACCGCGGCGTTTGTCCATCTTCAAAATCTGGAAAGGCTGCGGCGTGTTCATCAGCGGCTGGATATCGCGTACCGGTCGGATATCGACCTGTGAGCGAGGCAGGAAGGCAACGGCGCCGTCGAGATCGACGGTATAGCCGCCCTTGACCTGGTTGAAGATCTGACCGGTGACCTTCTCGTTGGCGCCGAACGCAACCTCGAGTTTCTCCCAGCTTTCCTCGCGCCGGGCTTTGTCACGTGACAGGACCGCTTCGCCCATCGCATTTTCAACGCGCTCGAGATAAACCTCGACCTCGTCGCCGATCGCCATTCCGCCGTCGCGGGCAGATGCGCCAAATTCCTTCAGCGGCACGCGGCCTTCCGTTTTCAGACCCACATCGATAACCGCAAGGTCTTTCTCGATGCCGATCACGGTACCTTTAACAACCGTGCCTTCAAGCAGATCATTGCCGCCGAAGCTCTCTTCAAGCAGCGATGCAAAATCTTCCATATCGAACGCATCTGCGCTCGTGTCTGTGGTAGCCATAAAAGTCTTTCTTTCCGCGGCGCCCGCCTGTCATGCCAAGTTTGGCGGACAGGTTTTGGTTGGTGTGGTCATGAGGCCTTGGGCGTCAGCCAGGCCGCTTAACGAGCGGCGGGCACAGATGCACACGACGGTACAGGTTTAAAACCGGTGTCGCGTGGGGCGCAGCAGTGCACAATGGCGGGGCGCTTAGGCCAGCTAACATTCACGGCTTAGGGGTTTCCGGTGTCCACTTGGATATCACGAAAACCCTTGCAGCTTCGAACGCCGCGTCTATACGCATTTTTGTCGTATCGAGCAACAGCGCGTCATCAGCCTTCCTGAGAGGCGCGTCTTTGCGACCGGAGTCACGCGCATCACGGCGCGCCAGATCGTCCTTGATTGCTGCAAGCGATGCACCTGGGTCCTTTTCCAGCGCTTGCCGATACCGCCGGTCTGCACGCGCTTCGAGGTCTGCGGTCACAAACAACTTGGCTGCGGCGTCTGGACAAACAACCGTTCCGATGTCGCGCCCATCGAGGACCGCGCCGGGGGCTTGGCTGGCAAAGTCGCGCTGAGCGTGCAGCAGGGCCGCTCTAACCGGTGTATGGGCTGCCACGCGAGACGCTGCTTCCCCGTTTTTGTGCTCGGCAAGGTAGTCCGGGTCGAGCGTCGAAAGGTCCAACGACCGGGCAACCATTTCACTTGTCTCAGCATCGCCGAGATCGTCGCCGTTTTCGAGCATGTGTGCTCCTACGGCTCGGTACAGCAGTCCGGTGTCCAGATGTCGAAGTCCGAAATGCCTGGCGAGTTGCTTGGCGAGCGTTCCCTTACCGGAAGCCGCTGGTCCATCGACGGCAATGATAAATGGCTCAGCCATCATTGCTCGTGCTGGAGATCGAGGCACCCAGACCTTTCATCAGGCCTTGAAAGGCTGGGAAGCTGGTTGCGATCACGTCTCCATCATCAACCGACACGGGTTGCTCTGAGGCCAGTCCCATCACAAGAAATGCCATGGCGATGCGGTGGTCGAGGTGTGTGAGGACCAATCCGCCGCCGGGCACCGCGCCTGATTTACCTGTGACGGTCATCCAGTCTTCGCCGCTTTCAGTGTCAACTCCGTTCACGTCGAGGCCCGCAACAACCGCCGACAGTCTGTCCGATTCCTTGACCCTCAATTCGTGCAGGCCGGGCATATGGGTTTCGCCCTCAGCGAAAGCCGCGGCAATCGCAAGAATAGGGTACTCGTCGATCATGGACGGTGCTCGGTCCGCTGGTACCGTGACACCTTTTAGTTTTGAAAAGCGAGCCGTTATGTCTGCCAATTCTTCGCCGCCATCGGCGCGCCTGTTCTCAATCGTCAGGTTGGCGCCCATCTCCTGCAGCGTCGTTAGCAATCCGGTACGGGTCGGGTTGAGCATGACGTCCTGGACGGTAACCTCGCTGTCCGGCACGACCAGAGCCGCGACAAGGGGAAACGCCGCCGAGGACGGGTCGGCTGGAATGGTGACCTCTTGAGCAGCGAGAGGCTTGCCGCCCTGTACTGTGATGATACGCGCGCCGTTTTCGTCTATCTGCGCGCTGATCGACCCACCAAAACCCTTGATCATGCGCTCCGAATGGTCGCGCGTCGGCGTTGGCTCGATAACCGTCGTCGTCCCCTCGGTCGAAAGGGCGGCCAGAAGGATGGCCGATTTAACCTGGGCTGATGGCACCGGTACCGTGTATTCAATCGGCAGTGGCGGCGCGTTCCCACGGAGCGTAAGGGGCAGCAGACCTCCCTCGCGAGCCAGAACCTGGGCGCCCATCAGCTCCAAAGGCTCCAGAACACGCCTCATGGGGCGGCGTCGCAGTGAGGCATCGCCTGTGAACGTTGATGCAAACGGGTAGGCGGCCGCCATCCCCATGATCAGCCTGACGCCAGTCCCCGCGTTACCGCAGTCAATCACGCCCTCTGGTTCCAAAAGGCAACCGACACCCATGCCCTCTATCTGCCAAACGCCTTGGTCGGTGCGCGTGATGGTCGCTCCGAACTGGCGCATCGCTTCGGCTGTCGCAAGCACGTCCTCACCTTCGAGCAGACCATGGATGGCTGTCGTACCCTCTGCGAGAGTGCCCAGTATCAGGGCCCTGTGTGACATCGACTTATCGCCGGGTACGCGAACGGTCCCAACGAGCTTGGTGGCTTGTGTACTGCGCATGGGCATAGGTGAAGGCATGGCTTGATCAGCGATGGTCATTTTGTTTGAGCGGAACCACATCGAACGGGATAGAGCCTTCGGCGGGCTGCCTTATGACAAGGCACGAGGGTGGATGCAATTGGCCTTTGACTTCACCGCTTAACCATGCCTATGACCGGCACCGATTTGACAGGCGCCCAGGCGCCCAACCCTTGTCCAGACATTGTTGAGAGGTTCGCGTGGCCAAACAAGAGCTCGGCACCAAGCGCATCTGCCCGGAAACAGGCAAAAAGTTTTACGATTTGGGGCGCGATCCGATCGTATCTCCGTACACGGGCATAAGTTATCCGCTGAGTGCCTTCGAGTTGCCAAGCAAGAAGAGCAAACCGGCGGAGGAGGCCCCCAAAAAAGCCTCCGATAAAGAAGAGGAAGCCGAGGAAAACGGAGAAAACGCCGAAGGGGTGGAAGTGGTATCCTTGGAAGAAGCCGATGATGGGGCTTCCAAGGATGACGACGATGATGATGACGATAATGATGACGTGATTCCCGATATCGATACCACCGACATCGACGATGAAGTTGGTGACGATGATGACGACACCTTCCTTGAGGATGACGAAGAAGACGATCCCGGAGTGAGTGTCGTCTCAAATCGGGAAGATGACGACAGTTAGCAGGCCGGTCAGCGCCTATGCGCGCTGACTAACATTTTGAACATACTTCAGACCAGGCCTTCCCATTAAGGGCCATACGCGGTGGTGGGTCTTTATGCTCACCGCCCGAGGTATCGCCTGGCTAACGGCAGTTGACCGTCACTTGGTGGTGATCTAAACACCGCAAACCCTAATGTGCGGGTATCTGCACACAGTGAGCCGTTGTGAAATATGGGGCCATAGCTCAGCTGGGAGAGCGCTTCGCTGGCAGCGAAGAGGTCAGGGGTTCGATTCCCCTTGGCTCCACCATTTACCTTCGCTCAATACGCTGTTTTCATTCAACTGTTTAACACTCGTTTTCCCTCACACGGCCATTTGTACCGCCGGCAGACAGCGACTTGTTCTCCGACCCCTTTGCGCATGGACAACCAATAGCGACTGCCTGGATCAACGTTTTTGGCTATCGATCTATCGAGCCATGGCGTGATCCCCAACGTGACACGCTCTTATCGGTGTCAGGCTCGGTCCAACGACCAGCCTGGCCTGAGTGAGCGGCTGGTCTTATCCCACGAGCTGGCATAAGCGCGTGCGGAGCCTTCGTTCGAGGACATAATCTACCCGCTCCCATTCTTGATCAGCATCACTGAGACTTTTTGGTCAGACCGCTAGCTCAGGTTGTATCGCCTACGAACAACTCAGCTTCCAGATCGACACGCTTGCCATGTTTGTTAGGCCCCCCAGGAGAAGCAATAATCTTCGCTGCCTCCTGACCGATCTGGTAACGTGGCGTTCGCGTCGTGGTGAGGCGCTTTGGAAATGCATCCAAGAAGTTGAGACCGTTGAAGCCGGCAAGTGCTACATCGCCGGGCACATGAATCGCGCTAGCCATACAGTGGAGCAGTCCGCCGCCGGCCAGGTCATCGTTTGAAAAGTACACCGCCTGAAGGCCTTTGTGCTTCCGCAACAACTCCGATGTGACTTGCTGGCCGATCGGCATGGAAGACGCGCCCTGTGTGATCCTCTGCTCAATCAGCGATCCGCCTCCCTGTGTGAGCGTTTCAGCAAAAGCTTCGAAGCGTTTAGCAGCTCGTAGATCGCGACCGTCGGCACTTGCAACATAGGCTACCTTAAGGTGACCGCGCTCGAGAAAGTGCTGGGCCATCGCGCGTCCCGCAGCCATGTGAGAAATACCGACGCACGCGTCGATCGGCTCACCGTCGATATCCATGATCTCAACGGTCCGGACGCCGGTTTTTTCAATCATGCTCCGGAACCGGTCAGCATGTTCAAGGCCGGTCAGAATAAGACCCTTTGGTCGCCATTTCAGGAGATCAATGGCAATTTTTTCTTCGGCTTCGGGCAAATACTCAGTGACGCCGAACACGGGCCGCATCTCGAGTGACTCAAGAGTGTCGTTGATGCCCGACATAACTTCGGTGAACACCCGGTTCTGCAAGGTCGGGAGGATCACGCCGACGAGCGGATTGTCATAACCAGGTCCCGCGCCAGCAAGTCGATTATGAACGTAACCGATCTGGTCGGCGGCCTCTGTAACACGCGCGCGGATCGTATCGGAGATGTATCCACGGCCCCGCATCACGCGGGAAACAGTCATCTGGCTGACTCCGGCCTGCCTTGCCACATCGTGCATAGTAGGCTGATTTTTCTGATCTTTTACGGGCCGTCGCGACATGCTTCAAGCTCAATTTCAGCTGACCGGTGAATTCGGTCTTGACATATGTTTACGCAAACATCTTACTGTCGTGCTATATGTTTACGTAAACATATAGAAACACAAAATACGCGGCGCCGAACGCGAAGCGCCGAGTGGGAGGATACAATGAGAGCTTATCTGTTCGCAGCAGGTATTGCTTTGGCCTCGTTAAGCCAGGCATCTGCTGACACCTATCGACCTGAGTGCTTCGGTCCGGCGCCGGGTTCAACAACAATATCCTACGATGCCAAACAGGGCCCCTATCAGATTGCCTTTGTAAATGGCTTCGCCGGCAATGACTGGCGCATCCAGGCCATTCAATCTGCTAAAGCCTGGGCTGCACGACCTGAAAATGCTGAGCACATTGAAGACTTCACGGTGGTTTCTGTTGGTAACGATAGTGCAGCCCAAATCGCCGCTATCGATAACTTCATTGCAGCTGGTTACGACGCGATCATCTTCATCGCCGTAAACCCGACCGCGTTTGAGCCTGTCATTCGCCGTGCCAATCGCGCCGGTACCATTCTCGTGCCGTTCGACAATGTTCTCGACACCGATGCCGTCGTGCAGATCAATGAAAGTCAGCTCGCGCTCGGCGCCTTGAAAGCGCAAACCGTTGTGGACCTGCTCGATGGCGAAGCCGATAGAATATTGATGGTCAATGGTCTCCCGGGCAACGCGACGGACCGCGACCGCCGCCTGGGAATGATGAGTGTCCTTGAAGATGTCGACGGTCTTGAGATCATCGAAGTTGTCGGAAATTGGGACACCGGCACCAGCCAAACAGTTGTGGCCGACGCGTTGGCCACACATGGCGAATTCGACGCTGTCGTTTCCCAGCACGGATCTGCCGGCTCGATCAACGCGATGCTCGCCGCGGGCCATCCCATCGTGCCTATGGGCGTCGATGGCGAGAACGGCGTGCGTATGTTGATGTCTGAGCATGACATTCCCGGCGTATCGGCAAGTCAGGCGCCGGCAATGTCAGCGATTGCGTTGGAAGCGGCAGTTGCGCTGCTTGAGGGCAATGAACTTCCGCAGACTGTTTTCCTGCCCATCCCGTCGGTTATGTCGGATGAGCTTGAAGCTGGCGTGAACTATTTCCCGGACCTCCCCGCCTCGTTCAATACCGGCACTGGCTTTGAAGCTTGCTTCGAGCCGTTCACCCCAGAAGAACTGCTTGGGCAAAACCCGGACGACACCTGAGCGAGCTTCGCCTTCCCCAAAAAAAGGGCTCGGCGCGCGAGTGCCTAGTCCAAAACAAACCGATGAACGGCTGTGCTTGGTGCCCGGCTCAAGAGATGGTCATCTAATGGACCAAGCCGCAATCTTAGAGATGAAAAGCGTCACGAAGCGTTACGGGGCAACGATAGCTCTTGCCGACGTCGATTTCGCCTGTCTCGCTTCTGAGGTGCATGCCGTGCTCGGTGAAAATGGCGCGGGCAAATCGACGCTCATGAAACTGATGGCAGGCGTGATACCGCCCAGCGAAGGCGAGGTTCTTGTTGACGGCGAACATGTGCGCTTCAGCTCGCCTGCTGAGGCCGCGAACGCTGGAATTGTTTGCGTCTTTCAAGAACTGTCTTTGGTGCCCGATCTCAACGTCCAAGCAAATCTGCTTCTGGGAGCGCCGGGAAGTGGGCTGTGGCGTCTAGACAGATCAATTATGTCACGCGCGGCTGAGCTCTTTAAGCGCGTTGGTTGTGAACACATCTCCTTTGGTGCTCGCGTCGGTGACCTTTCGCTGGCCGATCAGCAGGTCATCGAAATCGTCAAGGGTCTGCTGAAAAAACCGCGACTCCTGATACTCGACGAGTCCACCTCGGCCCTCAACACAACCGTGGTCGGGAAGGTTTTCGAACTGGTTCGAGCTGAGCGCGATTTGGGCGTTGGCGTGCTTTTTATCTCCCACCGTTTTCACGAAATCGAAGCACTTGCTGACAAGATCTCTGTTTTCCGCAATGGCCGTCTTGTCGACACCTTTGCAAACGGTGCTCACACCTATTCTGAGATCATCGACAAGATGGTTGGCAAGCCTATTGATCACCTGTTCCCGGAGAAGCGCAGCGCGGCCTCCAACGGTGGCGAGATTGTGCTTGAGGCCAACAATTTGGGTGTCGAGGGCGCTTTGTCGGGCGTCAGCGTAAAGCTGCGACGCGGCGACATCGTCGGCCTTGGTGGGCTCGATGGTCAGGGTCAATCGACCTTGTTACGCGCGCTGTTCGGTCTCATGCGTGGCGTCGAAGGCGACCTGCGCATTGAAGGTAAGCCAGTGAAACTGCCAGACCCGGGCACGGCCAAAAGCTCGGACATTGGCATTGCGTACATCCCCGAAGACCGAAAAACCGAAGGGCTCATCCAGCAACAAAGCATTGCTGAAAACCTGGAGCTTCCGTCGATCGGGCAAGCCGCCGCCGACAGTGCAGATGGCGACCGCTTCCAACCTTGGCTGCAGAGGCTGGAACTTAAGCATGGAGGCCTGGAGCAGCCCGTTGCTTCGCTCTCAGGTGGTAACCAGCAAAAGGTGGTGCTCGCGAAGTGGCTCGCTCTGAAGCCGAAAGTCCTTCTCCTTGCGGACCCGACCCGAGGGATCGACGTCAAGACCAAAACCCAGATTTATCAGATGCTTCGACAGCTTGCCGATCAGGGTACCGCAGTCCTCTTACTGACAACCGACTACGAAGAACTCATCCACTTGTGCGACAGCGCACACATCATTTACGGCGGCAAAGTTGTCGCTGAGTTGGAAGGCGAAGACATCACCGCGCAGAACATCATTGCGGCGTCGATGAACTTGAGCGCGCCGGAGGTCGGCCATGCTTGAGTATATGCGGGCCAACAGGCGGGAGGTGGTTGCTGGCGCTGTCCTGATCGCTTTGATCACCTACTATCTGGCGACCCATCCTAGCGGTCCCAATACATATGTCCTGACGATCTGGGCCAATCAGTGCCTGATCCTAGCATTGGCAGCCGCTGCGCAATTCTTCGCGGTTGTTGTGCGCGGTATCGATCTATCTGTTGGTGCGGTCATGGCGCTGGCCAACACCCTTGCGTCTCACTTGTTGGATGGTTCAGCTGCCTCCATCGCCCTTGGCATAGGCGCTGTTGTCCTCATTGGGGCGGCCTGCGGACTGATCAACGGTCTTCTGATCGTCTTTGGTCGGCTCCAGGCGATCGTCGTGACGCTGGCGAGTGCCTCTGTTTTCGTTGGGTTAGCATTGTTGCTGCGTCCAACACCTGGCGGCCAAATCAATTATGACCTTGCAGATGCGATGACGCTCGATGTGTTTGGCATCCCAACCGCGATCATCATCACCATTGTTCTTGTGATTTGCTTTTGGATGCCCTTGAGGCGCACTGGTCTTGGGCTTGGCATTTACGCCGTCGGTTCGTCTGAACAGGCCGCGTTCCAGTCGGGGCTCAACGTGAACCTCATCAAAATCTTGTCCTACACGCTAGCCGGCGTCTTCGCCGGGCTTGCCGGGCTCTACTACGGCTTCGTAACGACCACCGGGGATGCCGGGATCGCGGCGAGCTTCACCTTGAACTCGATTGCAGCTGCCGTTCTCGGCGGCGTGTTGCTCCGCGGAGGTGTCGGTTCCCTTGTTGGTGCCTTCGCTGGAGCGTTCATCTTGAAGACCATCGCCTCGTTGATGTTCTTCTCGGGCATTCCTTCCCTTGCCCAGCCGCTGTTCGAGGGGCTAATTCTCGCTGCTGCCATCGCCATTGGCGGCGCTGACGTCTTGCGCGTCCGAGACAAGCTGGAGGTGTTCGCGCGATGAGTGCCGCAGCCTCCATTCGTGCCGGTTGGCCGAGCCTTGATACGCTCATGCCATTCGTGGGAGCCGCAGCCCTTGTTGTGGCTGCAGGAATGGCCTTCCCTCAAATCCTCGGGGCCAACTACCTTCTGCAGCAACTCCAGATCGCAGCTTTTCTTGGCATTCTTGCGACCGGCGCAACCATAGTCATCCTGCTTGGGCACATAGACCTATCGGTGCCTTGGGTTCTCGGTGGCGGCGCTATCCTCTCAACGGCGCTCGTTGGGACCGGTGACCCCACCCTTGCCGCTATCGCTATTCCAGCAGCTGTTCTATTCGGCGCTTTCGTTGGCGTCATTAATGGCCTGGGGGTGGCCTTTTTACGCATACCGTCCATGGTCTGGACGCTTGCGGTCAACTCCATGCTCCTCGGTGTTGCCGTTTTGAACACAGGCGGGTTCAACCCACGCGGCGAGGCGAGCGATGTGATGGTCTATCTCGCCACCGGCGACCTGCTCGGCGTACCGGCGAGCTTCCTCACATGGATGGCAGTCGTTGGGGTGCTGGCGCTCGTGATGACCCGCACAGGCTTCGATCGTTACCTGCGGGCTGCCGGATACAATGAAAAGGCCACCTTCCTTTCGGGCGTCGGGACACCGGGCGTCATTTGTGCTGCCTTCGCCATCGCTGGAGCGTGCTCTGCTTTGGGCGGCGTTCTTCTCGCGGGCTACGCCAATCAGGCTTACCAGTCGATGGGCGACCCGTTCTTGCTGCCAACCATTGCAGCAGTGGTGATCGGCGGAACCTCGATCCTTGGGGGGCGGGGCGGCCTTTCGGGAACTGTAGGCGGCGCAATCTTTATCACACTGCTCACCTCAATCCTCTCGATCATGCAAATCGACGAGTCTTGGCGGAACATCATTTTCGGCGCCATCATCCTTGCAATGCTTCTCTTCCAGTCTTTGAGAAAGAGGAGCGGTGCAGCATGACTGAGCCAGCGCAGCCTCACTATCTCGTTGAAGATCCGCTCTTTGGGTCCTTCGTTGAAACGTCTCAACCCCCGGAGGTGATAGCCGAAGGCTGTGTCTGGACTGAGGGGCCTGTCTGGCTGGATGGGCGATTGTTCTTCAACGATATTCCAAACAAGCGCATGCTCTGCTGGACTGAGGGTGACGGCGTTACCGTCGCCCTCTCAAACAGCGATTTCGCCAACGGCAATACACTCGACGAGAGTGGGCACATGGTCTCTTGCGAGCATGGCGGCCGTCGCGTTGTTCGCCGTTTAAACCCTTTCAACTTTGATGCTCTGCAGATCGTCGCATCATCTTACCAAGGCAAGCGGCTCAACTCACCGAATGATGTTGTTGTGCGCTCAGACGGAACCATCTGGTTCACCGACCCACCGTATGGAATCAACTCAGACATTGAGGGCTATCGCGCCGAGAGCGAAATCGGCGGATGCTATGTTTTCTGTGTCGGCAAGGACGGCTCGATCAAAGCTGTCGCCACCGATTTCGATAAACCTAACGGTTTGGCGTTCTCTCCGGACGAGCGACAGCTCTATATCGCTGATTCCGGCGCCATTCGCGGGGCGAGCTTTCCGGGCATCGACTATGATCTCCCACACCATATTCGCGTGTTCGACGTCGAGGGTGACACGCTGTCCAATGGCCGTGTCTTCGCCGTCATAGAGCCGGGCGTTCCCGACGGCTTTCGAGTGGACCACGAAGGCTTCGTTTGGACCTCGGCTCTCGATGGGATTCACTGTCTGACACCCGAAGGTGAGAGGATCGGCAAGATCGGTCTGCCTTCGCAGACATCCAACATCTGTTTCGGTGGTGAAGACGGTAAGACCCTCTTCATAACCTCGTCAGACAAGGTCTATCGTGTGTTCTCGTCTCGCAGAGACGCCGCTCACCTCATGAAAGAGAAGACCGTGGGAGCCGGAGGTTGAGAATGACGCATTCGAATAACTCTTCTGGACCAACATGCGCCGTCATCGGGCTGGGCAGCATGGGGCTCGGAATGGCTGAGTCATGTATCAGGGCAGGTCTGACTACCTACGGGATCGACCTCAACACAGAGCGCACCGCACAATTCGTCAGTCGTGGCGGGAAAACCGATCACCTCGCGAAGATTGCCCCTGAGATCAACGTTGCTGTCATCGTGGTGATGAATGCTGTTCAGACACGTGAGCTTCTGACCGGATCTGGCGCACTGATCGAGAAGCTACGTCCGGGATCCGTTGTTGTCGCCTGCGCAACCGTTCCGCCAGAATTCGCACGAGAGATGGAAGCTGCGTGCTGCGAGCAGGGTATCCACTATTTGGATGCACCGATTTCCGGGGGGGCACAGAAGGCCGCGATGGGCTCGTTGAGCATCATGGCATCCGGCAGCGCGCAGGCCTTTGAAACCGCGCGGCCGGTCCTCGACGCTACCGCAGAAAGTGTATTCAAGCTCGGCGATGCGGCTGGCCCCGGATCGGCGATGAAGGCAGTCAATCAACTCCTCGCAGGTGTGCATATTGCGGCCATGGCGGAAGCCCTCACCTTTGGAATGACGCAAGGCGTCGCGCCCGATCAGTTCCTCAAAGTGATTTCGCAGTGCGCCGGCACCAGTTGGATGCTGGAGAACCGCGCACCCCACGTAGTGGAAGGGGACTATGAGCCCAGAAGCTCAGTCACCATCTGGCCGAAGGACCTTGGCATCGTGTTGGAGATAGCCAAGTCGACGGGCTTTGATGCGCCCATCACTGCGGCGGCTTTGGCTCAATATGAGAAAGCAGTCGACATGGGGTTGGGGTCGGAGGACGACGCGGCGGTTGCCAAAGTCTATGCGCGCAAAATCGGCATTCAGTTGCCAGGCGAGGCGGCATGAAGCTGGGCTGCATCGGGGATGACTTCACAGGCTCCAGTGACCTTGCAAACACGCTTGCGAAAGGCGGTATGCGCACCGTCCAATATGTTGGCATCCCCTCCGGACCTGCACAGGCAGACGTCGATGCAGGTGTTGTTGCGCTTAAATCGAGATCGATCCCAGTTGCTGATGCAATCCGGCAATCCATCGATGCCCTGGCTTGGCTGAGGGATCAGGGCTGCACTCAGTTTCTGTTCAAATATTGCTCAACTTTCGATTCGACGCCCGAGGGCAATATCGGGCCCGTCGCAGAGGCTCTCGCTGATAAGCTAGGTGCGAGGCATGTTATCGTATGCCCAGCGTTTCCCGGCACCGGGCGCTCGATCTACCAAGGGCACCTTTACGTGGGTGACCGACTACTGAACGAGTCCGGGATGGAGAAGCATCCGCTGACACCAATGACCGACCCGGACATAAGGCGTTGGCTGGCGCTCCAGACCAAGGGAACGGTCGGCCACGTTAACGCGCAAACGGTGACGAAAGGCGCGGACGCGATTAAGGCAGCGCTGGCCGGACAAGATCAAATGGGCCACCGGCTTATCGTGGTCGATGCCATCAATGACCGCGATCTGACTGTCATTGGTCAGGCGGCGAAGGATTTGCCTCTCATAACAGGTGGTTCAGGCATTGCTATTGGCTTGCCGGCAAACTTCGGTCACATGCCCGGTGAGTTTGACTGGCGGGGTCAGAAGGGGCCGGTGATCGCGTTGTCGGGTTCATGCTCCAACGCAACACGCGCGCAGGTGGCCCTGCACTCCCAGGAACACCCGACCCACGAGCTTGATGTTGAGGCCGTGATTAATGGAGCGATCGAGGCGAAGTCGTTGACAGATTGGGCATTGCAGCAGCCCGGCATACCGCTGATCTATAGCTCCGCTGACCCCGCCAAGGTCGCTGAAGCGCAAGCAAGATTCGGTAAAGAGCTGACATCGCAGCGACTGGAGTCGTTTTTTGCGGACATTGCCCGGGCAGCTCTGACAGCGGGGTTTGAGCGGGTCATTACTGCCGGCGGCGAGACATCCGGCGCGGTTGTTGAAGCTCTGGGGCTTTCTACCCTCAACATCGGGCCAGAGATTGATCCCGGCGTACCTGCCTTGCGAGCATCGGCGTCTTTGAATGTCGCGCTTAAATCCGGCAATTTTGGCGCGGAGGACTTCTTCAAAAAGGCAGCAGCGGTTCTGGAGTCCAGCGCGTGAGCGAATTGAAGCTGCGCGAGCAAATGTGCTCGCTGGCCAAATCTCTTTTTGATCGCGGCTTAACCCATGGCAGCACTGGCAATATCTCGGCTCGCACTGAAGATGGCGGGCTTCTGGTTTCGCCAACTGGCACGAGCTTTGGTCGTCTGGACCCCGAAAAGCTGAGCCGGTTCGACGCGCGCGGACAGCATATCAGCGGCGATAAGCCGACCAAGGAGATGCCGCTCCATTCGGCTTTCTACGAAACCCGCAGCGCTGCCGGAGCCGTTGTCCATTTGCACTCGGCCCACTCGGTGGCGCTTTCCATTCTGCCGGGCATTGATCAGGACAATTTCCTGCCGACGTTCACGCCCTATGCGGTCATGCTGCTGGGCAAGGTCAAACTGCTTCCCTTCTTTGTTCCTGGCGATCCTGCCATGGGCGATGCGGTCCGCGGCCTTGCCGGAAAGCGAAGCGCCGTCATGTTGGCCAGCCACGGCCCTGTCGTTGCCGGGAAAAGCGTTGAAGCCGCTTGCAATGCGATCGAGGAACTCGAAGCCACCGCTCGCCTTGCTCTGTTAACCAGGGGCCTGGGTCCTATCGGTTTGTCGCCGCATCAAGTGAAGGCTGTCGTGACCAAGTTCGATATCCAGTGGGACGAATGATCTCGTTCTCGGCTAACTTAGGTTTCCTGTGGTCAGACCTCAGCTTGCCTGATGCCATCAGGGCCGCAGCAGACGCCGGCTTCGATGCCGTCGAGTGTCACTGGCCCTACACTTTCCCCGCCGCCGATGTTCGCGCGGCACTCGACGAGACCGGCCTTCCCATGTTGGGGCTGAACACGATACGGGGAGACACCGCTAGTGGTGAGAACGGCTTGGCAGCCATTCCAGGTCGTGAGTCCGAAGCGAAGGCAGCGATTGACCAAGCTGTTGATTATGCGGTGGCTGTTGGCGCCGGCTCGGTCCACGTTATGGCTGGCGTCGCCGACGGCTCACAAGCGGAAGCAACCTTCGAGGCAAACCTCAAATATGCCTGCCAGCGAGCCGAAGCCCACGGCCTCACCATATTGATTGAGCCGCTGAACCCGGTGGACGCGCCTGGCTACTTCCTAAGAACGACGCAACAGGCGCAGGCCGTCATAAACGCTGTTGGGTCTGATCGACTCAAGCTCATGTACGATTGCTACCATGTGGCCCGAACCGAAGGTGGAGTGATCAGTCGCTTGGAACAACTCATGCCGATCATAGGCCATGTACAATTCGCGTCGGTGCCTGATCGTGGGCCTGCCGATGAAGGCGAGCTTGACTACCGGGATGTGTTCAAAAAGCTGATCGACCTTGGGTGGAAACGGCCCATCGGCGCTGAGTACAAGCCGAAAGGCCCGACGTCCGACTCCCTTGGCTGGATGTCGATGAAGCATCTCTCCAACGGGGATTGAGCTCTATGCACGTTGTTGTCACTGGCGCGGCTGGTTTCCTTGGCCAAAAGATCATCAAGGCGCTCGCTGATCGAGGCACGATTGGAGACACGGACGGCGCTCAACAGCCGATCACCGGGTTCAAGCTGATTGACGTTGTTGCGCCGAAGTTTGCACCAAGTGGGGCAAAGGTTCTCATCGGAGACCTTTCCAGTCCCAATTTCATCGCTGAGGCGGTGCTTGCTGAAGCCACTCATGTATTTCACTTGGCCGCGGTGGTCAGCGGGCAGGCGGAGGCGGACTTCGAACTGGGCATGCGTGTCAACATTGATGCCACGAGAGCGCTTCTGGAGAACCTGCACAGGGGCGGGCAAGTTCCCCGCTTGGTCTATCCCAGTTCAATCGCTGTCTTTGGGCATGCGCCAGACATCATCGGAGATGAGACGGCCACTTTGCCCAACTCGTCCTATGGTGCGCAAAAGGCCATGTCGGAACTACTGATCAATGACATGAGCCGTAGAGGCTTTATCGACGGCGTAAGTGTCCGCGTTCCAACAGTGATGGTGCGACCAGGAAAGCCAAACGCAGCTGCATCATCTTTTGCCAGTTCGATCATAAGGGAGCCGCTCGCCGGAAGGGCAGCCGTTTGTCCGGTCTCCACCGATTTAGCGATGTGGGTCTCATCTCCTCAGACTGTTTGCGCCAATTTGATCCATGCGGCTGACTTGGCGTCTGGTGCGCTGGACTTTCCGCGCATGATCAATCTTCCGGGGCTGTCGGTAGAGGTCGCAGAGATGATTTCTGCCGCCGAACGCGCGGGCATTGACACGAGCTTTATTTCGTTCAGCAGCGACCCGGCTATCGATGCAATTGTACGCACCTGGCCGCAACACCTGGATACCGTGCGCGTCAAGCGCCTGGGTTTTGTGGTTGATCAAGATATCGATGCGATTATTCGGGAGCACCAACAGCACCGGCTTGCGCACGGATAGCAGCCACCTGCAGGAATGTGAGGCGACCCACCTGTGGCTGCAAGTGGGGTGTCGGCACTTGTAGGTCCCTAGGAGTGCCATCGTTTCTGCCGATAAACTTGCTTCTCTCCGCAGTCTTGCAGGTTTTTGGTGAACGGCTCAGCTCGGATTGGCCTGGGTGGGCAAGCCCATCACTTCGGCCGCAGGCAAAGGCATTTCCCCATGCAGTTTAGTGACTTGTCTTCCACATGGCTGACCGGTCTTAACTGTCGGGCAAAGAGAATAGGGGGCGGACGCAACCCAGATTGGAGGGAACCCAATCGATCGGGACTTTGACGTCGAACCCCGACCACTCGTGACCCGGCGGGCGCGCCCGGCAGAGAAGGCGCACTCTGCTGACTTCGCCGACCATGCGGGTCCATGTCATGCTTTGCCGTTAGGTGTCCACTTCCCGTCGGTGAAGCGAATATCCCGAAAGACAGCCGCTTTGTGGAGCCGCTTCAAGCCTAACGCACGAAGCCATCGTCTCGATAAAGCAGAGGTCGGCCATCCATTCGCAATTGAACCGAACCACACAGGCGCGGCTGCTGAACAGATATCACCGCGTCTTATGAAATCGTGAAAGCTTTTTGTGATCGATGTCACAGAAGCGACGTGAGCATGCCCGATGATGCAATCATCGTGAGATCGTGCATTTATGAGCGATGCATGCGGTCAATTCCAGTAAGCTACGCAACGGTTCTGGCATGGACTTTCGATGATGCAGTTGGATCTGGAGAGATGGCGCGACTTGGCATCACCGATGTTCGAAGTCTATCGCCATGATCAATCGAAAAATGCACGTGTCGATATCGAAGTCGAGAACGCTGGTGGTCTTTTTATCAGCAAGGTCGTCACGCCGCATGAACGGGTTGTTCACGACCCAAAGATCCAGAAATCTGTACGCCACGACTACCTTCTTTTTGGACGCATATTTTCCGGCAGTGGCAGAAGCGAAGTTGACGGCGTCGGTTTTGACGTTCGGCCTTCAAAACTGCAACTTGTGGACTATTCGAAGCGTTTAGTTTCTGAGAAAACGCGATGTCAAAGCCGCGGCGTTTGCATCCCACATGAGTTAATTGGGTTTGATCCAAGCAAACACCCAAGCTTTGTGACCCTTGACCTGGATAGCCCGCAAGGACGGTTGCTGGCGTCCGCTCAGGATGAGCTCTGGGCGGCTAAACAAAATGGCTCGGCTGCCGACGAGGAACTACTCGCCGCGGTGTTCGTTGATCTCGTACGCAAGTTGATGCTGGGGCAAAGTGGAAAAAACGACCATGAGCTCGCAGCTCAGTTGCCCATGCGGGTGCTCCTGAAAGATCATATCGCGGTCAATCTCCATCGTCCTGATCTGGGGGCCGAGACGCTGGCAATGACCTTCAATGTGTCCCGTCCGACGATTTATCGGCATTTTGAAGAAAGCCGGGGCGTGGCGCGCTATGTTCGTAACGCCCGACTTGAGCGCTGTTTTTTTGAGCTGTCCATACCAAGCGGCGAGCGTGGCCGGGTCGCAGCGGTGGCTCGGCGGTGGCACTTCCATGATGCAGCCAATTTCAGCCGACTGTTCCGCGAGCGCTTCGGCATTTCTCCCTCAGAGGTCTCGAACGGGCGAAGGGCACTTGCTCACGCCTGTTTATCAGAAAAGGCCCGCTTTGTTCGTGACTGGTTCAACACGCGTAGTTCCTGAGCGCACACCCTTTCGGGTTTCAAGCCGACACAAGAAGACTGCACGAGCATTGGAGCTCGCTCGGGCCCCGCGTGGATGAGACAAATCACATAGTCGAAGAGATTCTTATCGGATTTCGATAGCTTGCTCCGTGCGTTAGGTTTACGCGCGCAACATTTGCTTAGCTACGGAGCCGTCTCCACGTCTCTTTCGACCCGCTGCGTCAGCCTGGGGAACCTGGGCGCTGGGCAGGGCAACAGGTCAGCCGAGTTGGGTTCGTCACAACACCCCCGGGCTGAACCCACCCACCGATTGACCGCGCCTCCATGCGCGACGGGCGTGTTGACAGGAAAGACCAATTGGAACCGGCTCGGCGAAAGCAGATGTCCGCCCCTCATGTCTTGAGGGCAAACCATTGACAAGAATTCTCACGATGGGGCTCCACCATGGCAACCGTAGACGCAACCGGCCTCCAAGGCTCCTTTGATATCCTTGTCGCGAGCAATGTTGCTTTCGCGACTGGCACCTTCACACCCTTCACCTACACCTGGACGACCCCGGCTCCCGCGACCAACCAGATCACGGCTATCGGTTTCCTTGGAGATTTCACCGGCGCACCGTCCGGGACGGTGAATGGTTTCACCGTTCGCGACACCAGTTTTGCGACCCTGCTTGACATCACGGGCCTCATCAATCCGCTCCCCGACTTCATCGATGCCAGCAGTGTTGGCACCAGCGCTGAGAAGTTCTGGACGACCGTGCTTGCGGGCGACACCACGATCCTGGCGCCAGCCGACAACCCCACGATCAGAATGGCCGGCGATGGGATCACAGCAACTGCCGGCAATGCCCCCACGGTTGGGGGCAACGACAGTTTTCAGGGTCGAAGCTTTACCGTCTCTGACACGAACGGCACGTACATTGGCGACTATGTTGTTCTTGCCAACAACAGCACCCTGAACGGCGGCAACGATACCTTCACAGACGTGCTCGGCGTCATCTACGGCGACACCTTCTTTAGCCTGGATGATTCCCTCGTTGGCGGCAACGACACAATCATTACGACCGACCTAGGTGTCACGGCACAGCGCCAGCAGGCGGAGATCTATGGCGACGCTGACGACAGTAGCGGGTTGGGTAACGTAACCGGCGGCGTTGATACGGTTACGTTGACGAACTTGCGAAGCGCCGCCGCAATCTATCTCGATATGGACGACACGGCCGGCGCGCTTGTCGGCGGTAACGATATCCTCCAGATCGAAACGAACATCTTCGGACGCGCCTTCACAACGGTGGGTGACATTTTTGGCGATGCCGACCAGGTCTCGCTCGATCAATTCAGTAGCGCGGCCGCGGTGCGTGGTGGCAATGATGCCGTCACCCTGCGCAATACCTCAGCGCAAAACATTTACGCGGACTTCAACGACGCGGGCAACCGCAACATCGTTGGTGGTGACGACACGATCATTGTTGAATCGACCTTCCAACCAAACCAGGCCCTTCCGGGCGTTATGGTCACTGGCTCCGTCACAGGAATCTTTCTCGATGTCGACACCTTCTCAACAGGCCTGAACAACACGTTTACAGGCGGCAATGACACGGTCACGCTCCTGAACACCCGATACAATGTGATCTACGGCGACGCGAACGGAACTACTGGGCCGGACGCCGTGCTCCGCGGCGGCAACGACACGATAAACGTCACGTTTAACCGCCCCGACGCGTCGAGTGGCCCATTCATCTTCGGTGATTTCGCGTCCGTGAGTTCGGCCAACGCTACCTTTGGCAACGATGTCATCAATTTGGATACGCGTGGTAGCCTGCCAACGATCGGGCAAATCCTCGCCGATGCAGGTACGGTCTCTTCGAGTTCGTCCAACTCTTACACGATGACGTTCGGCGATGACAGGATCAACATCCTGGGCGATACGGGCAACCTCATCTTTGGCGACGTCAGCGGCGGTGGCATCAGCTTCGCGACGCCTTCCGCCGTAGTCTTCGGTAACGACATAATCAATGCCGGAGATGGCAACGACTTTATCCATGGCGACGTTGTCGCAGGAGCGACGTTTACCGGTGTGTCTTCCACATCCGGCGGCAATGACATCCTCGATGGCGGCCTTGGCAACGATTTCATCGATGGAGGCTTTGGCACCAACACCGCTTCGTTTGCGTCCAATGCGCTGGGGGTCATCGTGCTACTCGATGGAATCCCGGGTACCGGGACATCAGGCAATCTTATCAACGCGATCGGCCAAGGCAGCGATACGCTGCGCAACATCCAGAACGTAACGGGGTCGTCTGCCGAAGACATCATCATCGGTGATGCGAACGCCAACGTTCTGTCGGGCGGCGCGAGCAACGACCGTCTGGTGGGTCAGGATGGCAACGATACCCTCAATGGCGATGGCGGCGATGATACGCTCAGCGGCGCCATGGGGAACGACATCCTCAGCGGCGGCGGCGGCGTCGACCTTGTCAATGGTGGCTTCGGTACTGACGTCCTGAACGGCAACGCCGGGAACGACACCATCAATGGCGGCAGTGACAACGACCAGCTGTTCGGCGGGGCGGACAACGATACGCTGAACGGCCAGGGCGGTCAGGACTTTCTCCAGGGTGGGTCTGGCGACGACACCTT
>JBCCPK010000006.1:300000-381865 GCA_039024915.1 Pseudomonadota bacterium | reverse complement strand
GATTTTTCCCTGAACGCGACCCTGCTGGAAGGAAACACTGCGGCAGGCAAAGGCGGGGCCATCGGGCTCATTTCCGGTTTCACCACCCAGCTGATTTCAAACACCACGATTACGGGCAATTCGGCCGGAAGCGGGATGTCGGACTCGGGCGGCGGCGTCTACATCCTCAACGGCACGACAATCATCGAAAACTCGACGATCAGCGGCAATACAGCCGGTGTCTCTGGCGGGATCGCCGCGAGGGGTTCGGTCACGCTGGAATCCTCGATCGTTGCGGGCAACACGGCCATCTTCAACACGCTTGGCAACGATGTTGGCGGGGGCTTTAGCAGCGATACGACCAACCGGTTCACATCCTCCGGCAACAATTTGATCGGGGATGGCACGTTCGACGGCCAGACCTTTTTCACAAATGGCACGGGCGGCGACATCGCTGGCACCCCATTTGCACGTCAGGATCCGGGCCTCATAAGCTTGTCTGATAATGGTGGCCCGGTGCGCACGCTGGCCCTGTCCAATCTGAGCCAGGCTATTGATGCTGGCAGCAACAGTTCTGGACTGACGACAGACGCAAGGGGTGTCGCGCGGGAAAGCGGCGGGAGCGCGGATATTGGAGCGTTTGAGTTTCAGGAACCGCCCACCACGGCGCAAACACTCGTTGTTACCACGCTTGATGATGAGCTCGACACAACTACCACCGACGCAACAATCGAGCTGTTCGGCGGCGCGGATGATCTTTCCCTTAGGGAGGCCATCTTCCTCGCCGAGCGCGACCGGACAACCGCTGACACCATCACGTTTGACCCAAGCCTTGCGGGCGGCACGATCACGCTCACTGATGGGCAGTTGGGCATCTATGGCGCGGTGACCATTGATGGCGATGTGGATGGCGACAACAGGGCCGACATCACCATCGATGGCAATAATGCGAGCCGCATCTTTGTCGTGGGCGACGATCCGTTGATCGGCCCAGTAGATGTGACGCTCAACAGCCTCGACATTGCGAACGGAAACTCGGGCAGCCTCAATGGCGGCGCCATTTTCGCCCGCAGCGTGGCCGGCAATCTGTTTATCAACGATAGCACGATCCGGGATAGCGCAACCTTTTCGGCCGGTGGCGGGCTGTTTTTGTATGACAGCAATGTGAGCATCAATGCCAGTCTGATCAGTGGCAACACAGCTGGCGGGGACGGCGGCGGGATCTACAAGACGTCTCCTCTGGGTGCTTATACCACGACGATCGCCAATACGACGATCACCGGCAACACGGCGGGAAGTGGGAGCAACAACAGCGGCGGCGGCGTCTTCAATTACGAGGGCGACCTGGTCATTCAGAACTCGACCATCAGTGGCAATACCGCAGGCATTGCGGGTGGCGTCGGGTCCTACGGAGACAATCTCGCGAATACATCGGTCAGTTCGACAATCATTGCTGGAAACACTGCCACCCAGTCTAGCTATGGAAACGATGTCGGCACACATACGACCAGCAACACAACCAGCTCGTTCACATCGCTCGGCGACAATCTGATCGGTGATGGCCAGTTCAGCGGTAACACTTTATTCACCAACGGCACAGGCGGCGACATCGCTGGTACGACGGCCGCGCAGATCGATCCGCTTCTTGGTGCCCTGGCTAACAATGGCGGGCCGGTTCAGACCCTGGCGCTGCAGCAGGGCAGCCAGGCCATCGACGCGGGCAACAATGATCAGTCTTTGACGACCGATGCCCGCGGAGTTGCGCGTGACAACGGCAGCGGCACCGATATCGGCGCGTTCGAGCTTCAGAGCACACCAACCACGCCGCAGAGCTTTGTGGTCACTACGCTGGACGATGAGCTGGATTTCAACGGACCCGATTCCAACCTCGAGACCATGGGCGGAGCCGGTGACCTCTCCTTGCGGGAAGCGATCTTCCTTGCCAATCAGAACGACCTGACCGCCGACACGATCACCTTTGACACGAGCCTTGCCGGTGGAACGCTCACCCTCACCCAAGGTCAGCTGGTGCTCACCTCGGACATCACCATCGATGGTGACACGACCGGAGATGACAAAGCCGACATCACCATCAGCGGCAATGATGCCAGCCGGGTGTTTAACGTCACGGGGACTGGAACCGACGTCGTCCTCTACAGCCTCGACATCACAAACGGCAATGCGTCCAACACCGGCGGAGCGATCTACGCCGCCGGTGCGGGCAGCCTGACCATCGATAACAGCACCGTTCGCGACAGTGTGGCAGGTATCTATGGTGGTGGGCTTATGGTCTCCGCTACTTCGTTAACCCTGACGTCCAGCCTCATAACCGGCAACACAGCTGGAGACGATGGCGGCGGGGTGTTCACAAACACCGACCTCTTTGGGACCACCGCGACGATTACCAACACAACGATTACCGGGAATGCGGCCGGAACCGGCAGTGACAATTCCGGAGGCGGATTATTTAACGTTGACGGCCTTTTGGTCATCGAAAACTCGACGATCAGCGGCAATACGGCCGGGATCAGCGGCGGCGTCGGAACGTTCGGAGATAGTGCCACCCGCACGGATCTGTCGTCGACCATCATCGCAGGCAACACCGCCACGCAAGCCGGCTATGGCAACGATGTCGGGACCAATCGCACGTCCAATTCGACAAATAGTTTCACCTCGCTTGGCAACAACCTGATCGGCGATGGCAGTTTCAACGGGACCGGGTTCTTCACCAACGGCGTGGGTGGCGACATTGTCGGAACGATCGCAACACCGATCGATCCGCTTCTCGGTGCTCTGGCTGACAATGGCGGACCGGTGCAAACGCTGGCGCTGCAAGCGGGCAGCCAGGCGATTGATGCGGGCAACAATGACCAGAACCTGACGGAGGACGCCCGCGGTGCGCCGCGTGAGTTCGGCACGGGTGCGGACATCGGTGCGTTCGAGAAGGCCGATGTGGCGACCAACGGGCCGGATACGCTGTTCGGGACGGGCGCTGCCGATCTTATCAATGCGCTCGACGGGCTTGATCTGGTCAATGGCTTCGGCGGCGATGACACCCTCAATGGCAACATCGGCAATGACACCCTCAATGGTGGGGACGGCAATGATACCTTGCGCGGTCAGAACGGTACCGATGAGCTGAACGGCGAAGATGGAGACGACACGCTCGAGGGTGGGGCGGGGATCGATACCCTCAATGGCGGGGATGGCGCCGACAACCTCAATGGCGGCGGCGGTCCCGATACGCTCAACGGAGATGATGGGAACGACGTCCTTGCTGGCAGCGCCGGCAATGACACGCTCAACGGCGGGGATGGCAACGATCAACTGTTCGGTGGGGCTGACTTCGACACGCTCAACGGTGAGCTCGGCAATGACTTCCTCAATGGCGGCGCGTCCAACGACATCATCACCGGTGGAGGTGGCAATGACACGCTGATCGGCGATGAGGGCAATGACAACCTGAGCGGTGGCGGCGGGGTCGATCTGCTGTCGGGCAATGCCGGCAATGACGTCATGGCGGGTGGGGCAGACAGTGACACACTGAACGGTGGTGGCGGCGATGACCGCATGTTCGGTGGGGCGGGGGATGACATCTCCCGCGGTCAGGCGGGCAACGACTTCATCTCGTCAGGCTCCGGCGATGACACGCTTGAAGGCGGCAATGACAATGACAGCCTGTTCGGCGGCTTCGGCGAAGACACGTTATCGGGCAATGATGGCAACGACTTCCTGCAGGCAGGCGCGAGCAACGATGTGCTGTTCGGTGGCGCAGGCGACGACACGCTGCAGGGCCGCGAAGACAATGACTTCCTCAATGGCGGAGCAGGCACCGATAGCCTGACGGGCGGCACGGGCGCAGACACGTTCGTCTTCGCCCCCGCTTTCGGCAATGACACGGTCACGGACTTCCAAGACGACATCGATCAACTGGACCTAACGGCCTTCAACTTTGCCAGCGTCAACGGCGCTCTCTCCTTCGCCGCTGATGTTGCCGGAGACGTGGTCTTCACCTTTGGACCCAACACATTCACCATCCAAAACACCACCCAAGCGCAGCTGGTGGATGATATCTTGATTTGAGGCTGGCCCGGTGCCATCCGGGCAACGGTGGCTTTGGCAATGGTCTTATCACGATACCAACTCGCGGTTTCTGCCACTTCATTGTGCAGTTTGGCCGTTGGTGTGGCTGGTTTCAGTCTTTGCGCGAGGGCGCGCGCCGTATATTTTCCACGCGCAAGGATTCGATCGCCCTAACGTCAGGGGCGATCATTTTTAACTGCTCGGCAATCTTAAAGAGTGTGCGAATGACACCGGGACAAATGGCTTTCGTGTCAGGCATGAAACACCTGCTGAGCTATGATCAGCAGGGCGCCAGGATGCTCTTGTGATGGCGCATCCATCATCGATCACAAAGGCGGTTCGGCTGCTTGCGCTGGCGTCGACCGCGCTTGGTGGCCTTGTGATGGGCGGCATTAGCGCGGCGCAGGCGCAACTTATTGATCCGCCAGACCCGGTCAATCCACCCGGTTGCACCGTTAACGTAGCTGGGACTGTAGCAACCTGCCAAGGCCCGCTGGCAATCTACCCTGGCGGCTTACAGGCACTGGGCCCGTTCCCGGTTACGAACCCGGCGGGAACACTTACTACCCTGCAGGTCCTCAACCTACCTGCGCCCATCGGCGGGAATGGCGTTGATTTTACGACGTTTGACTCCAACCTCAGCCTGAACATCGACGTGAGCCCAAACGGCATAAACTCTGCCGGTGACGGCGTGTTGGCTCTGGTTGAATCGCCATTCACCGGTCTCACCACCGGTAATGGCTCCATCACCATAGATACAAGCGGTAACATTCAGGCGGTACTGAATGGGATAGTCGGCACTGTCAGGGACACGGCCTTACCCGGGGCACGCGCCACGAATTATTCCGTCACCATCAGATCGCAGAGCGACATCACATCCGCTATTCGGGGAATATTCGCAATAACGCCGCCCTCGGGCACAATCGATATAACGTCAAACGGTGTCATCACGGTTAATGCTGCAAGTGCTCAGGGATTTTTCAATCCGGCCGGGATCGAGGCCGAGAATGTCGGGAGCGGCGTTGTTCGGATATCGGCCAATGGCGACATCCTGGTGACAAACGTCGGTGCCCCGTCATTCTCTCCGCCAGGGTTTCCGCCCGGACCGATTACCGGCTCTATCGATGGAATTCGTGCGCCAGCAGCGCTGGGTGATCCAAATATCCCCAATGACATTCTGATCACCGCCTCAGCCGGGACCACAATTACTGCCCAGGCTCCGACCTCCGCCAACGGCATTTTTGCGACAGCCGAAAGGGGAACGGTCGTAGTCGATTCCAGCAGCAACATCACAGCAACAAGCCCAGGTGCTTCAGCTGGAATCAATGCTTTTACGACGATCTTTGGACCTGTTTCAGTCACATCAAACGGCACAATCACGGCCACAGATTTCGGGATTTCAGCTTCGTCGAATGCCGTCAATACCGGCGGCTTTGGCGGTGTCACCATTGATGCAAATGGGGCCATCACGGTCAACGACACCGACGGAGATAGTCAAGCCATCGGCATCTCGGGCAGAGCGCAGTTGTCTGGTGACGTGATCATCCGTGCAAGTCAGACGGTTACGGTGTCCGGGAACAATGCCATCGGTTTGCTTGCGTCGGCCAATGGCACGGGCAACGCCGAGTTTACCGTAAGCAACACAGTGAACGCAACCGCGGGCGCGACAGGCATAGTAGTTGGGGTTCAGCCGGGGAGCACAGGAACGGTGAATGTCAACGGCACGAGTGTTTTCGGCGGTACCGTTTCGGCGATTGACTTCCTCGGGCCCGCCGGCTCCACCAATGTGCTCAACACGAGCGGCACAACCTCGCTTTCTGCGACCAGCGGTGTTGCGGCTCAGGGCGGCGCTGGTAATACGACGATCAACAACACCGGGGTGCTCAGCACGCTTACGAACGGGGCTATCCGGCTCGATATCGGCGGCGGCACCAACGCGTTCAACAATCAGGCAGGCTCCACCTTCAACTCAGGCGCGATTGTCAATCTTGGTGCGGGCAACCTGTTCACGAACGCCGGTACGCTCTCGTTGGGAGGTGTCGGCGCGAACTCTCTGACGACTATCACCGGCAACTTCGCGCAGACGGCCTTCGGGACCTTTTTGGTGGATGTGGACGCGGGCGGGACCAACGACCTGCTGGCGGTCAACGGAGCCGTCGATCTGACGGGCTCAACCCTTGCTCTCACCCTGACAGGCGACTTCAGCGCGCCGCCCATTCAGGACAATCGCATCATCATTCAAAACGACGGTACCGACGCGGTCACCGGAACGTTTGGTAACGGTTTGGGCCTCAATGGAGCGGGAACGATTTTTACCGCCGTTAACACGGCTGCCGGCGATGGCAATGACGTTGAGCTCCAGCTGTTCCAGACGTCGATTACGCTGCCAAACGGAGCTACCAATGCGGAAGTCGTAACATTTCCTGACGGCTTTCCGGCTTTCACGTTCTTCGTCAATGGGACCGATGCGGCGACTTTCTCTGGCGCCCTGTCTCAGGCGGGTTCGCCCGTTGCCATCAACTTCAACGGAACGGGGACGTTGGATGTGACCAGCATCAATCCAGTAACCGGTCCGCTTACCGTCAATGGCGGTCTGCTGAACTTCACGGGGACAGGTTCGATCGGTTCGACGACGGTGGCGGTCAACACGGGCGAGTTACAGACTGACGGCGGCGCCTTTACCGGATTGCCGCACGTGACAGTCGCAGCAGGCACGCTGTTTGACGTGAATGGCAACGAGACGCTGGCGTCACTTGAAAACAGCGGAACAACGGATGTCGATCCAACCGCTACCCTGACTGTCGCGACTGTGACCAACAATACGGGCGGGCAAATCGTCAATGCAGGCACCGTCAATGCCACCACCGCCACCAATAATGGCGGTGTGACGAACTCCGGCACATTCGGCGCAACCACGCTCATCAACAATGCTCAGTTCATCAATTCGGGCCTTCTGACCCTGATCAATCCGTTCGACAACAATGCCGGTGGTACGCTGATAACCTCAGGGGTCGTCAATGGAGGTGTGGTCAATGATGGCGCCATCAATGCGAGCGGTACCTTCAATGGACCGATCACCAACCAGGTCACCGGCCTTTTCACGGTCACGGCTGACCTTGTTGGGAACGGCGCTTTCACGAATGCCGCGACCCTTGATGTTTCCGGCGGATCGTTTACCGGTCTGACGGCCCTAACCAACACTGGTGCGGTCACGGTTGACCCGAACCGAACCCTTGCCGCCGCAACCGTCAACCAGACGGCAGGAACGATGACCGTGAACGGCTTCTTAACCGGGGACACCACGATCGGTGGCGGTCTTCTGCAAGGGGTTGGTCAGATAAACGGCAATCTGACGGTGGGTGCGGGCGGCATTGTATCGCCAGGAAACCCGGGTCCTTCGATTGGTACCCTGAATGTGGCCGGCAATTTTACCCAAACCACGACGGGCAACCTGTTGGTTGATATCGACGCCGCCGGTAACTCCGACTTGCTCGCCATTACCGGAACGGCCAATCTGAATGGCGCGCTTGCAATCGTGGGCCTCAGTCCGCAGGCCGCGTTTCCAAACCAGCAAAGCTACACCATTTTGACCGCTGCGGGCGGCAGGACGGGACAGTTCAGCACGGTAACCGACAACCTGCCCGATCTGGACCTCAGCGCGACGTATCTGCCGAACAGCGTTGTCATTGGATACACCCGCACCGCGGCTGCGGCCGCGCTCTCGGATAAATCGATCTTCGCTAACAGCGTGACAGGATCGGTCCTCGCGTCGCGCCTGTTTGCCGAGGCAATGCGCGAGCGCCAGGGTGTACGCCAATTGGGAGACGGTGCGGGCTTGGGCCAAGATGGCGCTTCGCTGGCCTTCGGTGCTGCGACCGACGCAGGTTCAGCGATGCATAACCCTTGGATGTCTTCCTTTTCCGATACCGGCGGTTCTGTTCCTGGTCTCGGAGAGCCTACAACGAGCTTCGAGGTCTGGCTGGGCGGGTTAGGGGCCTTTGGCGAGGTCGATAGCACGAGGGTTGCGCCAGGTTTTGATAGCGCCGTTGTCGGCTTTGCTGGCGGCTTGGACGTGGTGAACAACGGTGCGTTCGGGACTTTACGGTTTGGTGTGGCGGGGGGCTATACGGTTTCGGATATTGACAGCCTCAGAAGCGGCGCCGATGTCGAGACCATCCATGCCGGCGTCAGCGGGAGCCTGGCTTCTGGTCCGTTCCTTCTGAATGCTGCCGGTGCCTTGGGTTTCCAGACCTACGATCTGGATCGTTTGGTGCCTCTTATTGGAGCGCCTGCAGTGCTTGCCCGTTCGTCGGCTGACGGAACTCTTATCGAGGTCGCGCTGGATTCATCCTATGATCTTGCGGCGGCTAACGGTTGGGGAACCGCCCACAATTTGCGCGTCGCGCCGATCGTCTCGTTCGATCATGTCGCAATTGCGCGAGATGGGTTCGTTGAGACCGGTGCGGGCATTTTGAATCTGACCGTGGACAGCAGCGACTTCAGCCGAAGCTGGCTCGGTGCTGGCGTTGAGTTTGCAGCGACTTTCGAAGGCGAAAACGGTTTTTCGGTCACGCCCTCGCTCGCCGTGAAGTACGAGCATGGCATCGGGTCCGACACGCTTTCGGTGAATTCTCAGATCCCAACGGTGGCGGGCGCAACATTCCGCGACAGCGGTGCAGCTCTTAACGACCATGCGCTGGCTATCAACGCTGGGCTGGACGTGGCCGTGTCTGACAGGTTCTCGCTTACAACGACCTATGCCGGGTCGTTCGGCGATAACGCCTGGTCCCATCGCGGCGGGATTTCAGCAAGCTTGGCCTTTTAGTCGTCTCACAGGGCAGGAACACGCGGCGGGCTGTTTCGCCTGGCTCCTCCGCCCCGCGAAGCCGCCCGCATTAGCCGGGCCAGAAGCTTAGTAGACGTCGCGCAGGTAACGCTTCTCGCGCTTGAGGTTGGCGACATACTGCCCCGCATCGTCTGCCGACAGGCTTCCATGCTCGGCGATTAGATCGGTAAGCGCCGTATCGACATCGCGCGCCATGCGCGTTGCGTCACCGCACACATAGAAGTAGGCGCCTTCCTCAAGCCAGGCGAACAATGCCTTTCCGTTCTCGTGCATGCGCGTCTGAACATAGATTTTTTCGGACTGATCTCGGGAAAACGCCAGGTCGAGCCGCGCCAGGAGGCCATCGGCACTCATCTTGCTGATCTCATCTTCATAAATGAAGTCGTCGGAGCGGTGCTGGTCGCCAAAGAACAGCCAGTTGCTGCCTGTTGCGCCGCGCGCCTGACGCTCGTGCAAAAATGCGCGGAACGGCGCGATGCCTGTGCCCGGACCAACCATGATCATGGGCGCATCATCTTTTTCGGGGATGCGGAAGGCCTTGTTGGGTGACAGGAAAACGGGCGCGGTGTCACCCTCTGCCAGGGCATCAGCCATGAAGGTTGAGCACACGCCGCGGTGGGGTCGGCCTTCGGCTTCCCAGCGGACTGCAGCAACGGTCAGGTGCACCTCATCGCCATGGACCTTCGGGCTTGATGAGATCGAATAAGCTCGGTGTTGCAACGGCTTAAGGTGGTCAAGGAACTCCGAAGCCGGGATGACAAGCTTGTCATCGAGGTTCAGGAGGTCAAGCGTGTCGCGACCCCACATGAACGCCTCAAGAGCCTCTTTGTCGCCATTGGTCGCGATGCTGCACAGTTCGTCATGGCCGCTTCGTTCGGCGATCGCGTTGATCATCTCTTTCGAGGGCGTCGTGATCTCAAAACGCGTCATCAACGCGTCTCGGACCGACATGTCGAGCTCTTCGATGTGGGCGTCGGCTGGAACTTCCAACCGCTCCATCATCAGATTAACAAGCTCGGGATTGTTTTGCGGAATGACGCCGATCGCATCGCCAGCTTCGTAAGATAGGCCACTCTCGCTCAGATCGAACGCGATGTGGCGGATTTCCTTGGCCGAGCCAGAGCCAGACAACAGCCGGTTTTCGACCGTTGGCGCGGGGTAGGGGTTCTTGCGGTTCCATTTGGGTTTGCTGGTCTCTGCAGCGCCGTTGGCCTGTTCTGCGACGGGCGCGAGTGCCCCCGGAACGGCGTCCGCAATCAGCGGCAGTGTGCCTTCAATCCAGGCTGCCGCCGGATCCTCATAGTCAACATCGCAATCGAGCCGCTGGGTCAGGCGGCGGGCACCAAGCTGTTCAAGACGCATGTCAACGAGCTTCCCGGCGTGGCAGAACTCATCATAGCTCGTGTCACCAAGTGCCAGCACGCCGTAGGAAAGATGTTCCAGGCGCGGCGCTGTATCGGCGGATAGAGCATCCCAGAAAAGCTGGGCATTGTCGGGCATTTCGCCCTCGCCATAGGTCGATATGACGATGATCGCCTGGTCCATGCTTGCAAGCTGTTCCATGGAGACATCGTCAAGCCCGGCGACATTCGTCTGGAAGCCCTTTGCGCGCGCGGATTGCGCTGTATCCTGTGCAACCATCTCAGCGTTGCCGGTCTGCGTACCATACAGAACGTCGAGCTTGACGGCCTGCTGGGCAGGCGCCGCGGCGGCCGCAGTCTGCTGTTCGCCCATGGCTGCGCGCGAGTGTAACCCTGCGAGGAAGCCGGAAAGCCAGGCCCGCTGGTCCTCGTTAAAGGGCGCGGAATCGGGGATGTAGGGTACTTTCATTGATTACTGTGTCCTCAGGCGGCTGACTGCTCAGGCAGGCTCTTGCCAGCAAACAACTCTTCAAAACTCGGAATTTCGCCCATTGCGTCAACGTTTTTCCGGTCCTGATGCAAAATCCACCCGTAGGTGCCGGGGCTATCCATCGACAGAATGTTGCGCAGCTTGAGAGCTTCCTTGAAATCAAGAAGGCGCTTGTTCGAGATCATCACAGCGAGTTCCTCGTCGCCGTAGACATCGACGGCGGCACGTGCGTGTTTCACGAGGCCGTTCATGACTGCAAAGTCCTCTGTGAGGACCAGATTGCGCGTTGCTTTCGCCGTCTCGGGGGACTTCAGCTCTGTCCCTTTCGGCAGCCTTGAAAGCGCAACCTTCTGTGTGGTCTCCAGAACAAACCAGTTGTTGAGAAGACGGAACATATCGTCCGTGTCGACTTCGCCGTAACCGGGCACGCGCCCGTCCATCACGGGCATGCCCGAGCGCCAGGCTTTCTTGAATTTGGCAACCTGCATGGTCGCAAGACCGGTCGCCAGCTCCTCGATCAAGGCCTTACGGGGCTTAGCGGCAAGGATGGCGTCTGCATCCTGGTACTGCAGCAACGCCTTGGGCATCACGTAGGCGAAATTACCGCGTTCGGTGTCCCAATCTTCCAGCAAGGCGTGCGCGCGGCGCGAGTCGGTCGCGTTGGCGTGCCATGTGAGAAGCGTATGGACGGCTTGGGCGTGGACGTCGGCCTGGGGGTCATTTCCATCCAACGCGCCGGTAATAACCGAATCTTCGCTGATGAACTGCCGCAAGCGACGTTCCGGGTCATATTGATAAGCAAAACCGCCCGACATGCCGTTGCCATACCCCATGGCGAAGCCGCCCAAGTTCAGAACGGCTCCGTTTGTCATGTACTCGGCAAAGAAGTCGCCAACACCTTCGACAACCGCCGTCGCGCCGGAGTTGCGGACCGCAAACCGGTCGCCAGCCTGACCGCCGATAAATGCGCGGCCGCCAGTCGCTCCGAACAGCGCAAAGTTGCCGATCAGGACGTTGTCGCCGACCGCATTTGGGCCGGACGCTGGTGAGCGGACGACGATCTCTCCGCCGCAAGCGCCTTTGCCGACGCCGTCATTGCATGTGCCGGTGTGAATGAGCTGCATGCCGTCATTGCAGAACGCGCCGTATGACTGACCCGCTGAGCCGTTGGTCGTAATGGAAACCGAGCGCGGCGCCAGGAAACGGCGACCGCGGCTGTCGGTGACGGCAGCCGGAATGTCTGCGTCCTTCAGCTCGTGGTTGAGCATGCGTTCGATGTCGATCGCCAACTGCCCACCAACGCTCTTATTCCGGTTGCTGAGCTGCAGCGTGTTTCCACCAATTTCGACCGTCGTCTGGCGCCCTTCGATGAGTGCGGAACGGACCAGATCGAGAAGCGTATCGTCCACGGAGTAGTCGCGCTCAAGATAGATCGGGTTCTCGACAATATTCTCGTCAACCCGGGTCAGCATGGCCCGCAGGTTCAGCTTGCCCACCGACGAGGGATGGTCAAGCAAATGCAGCAGGTCCGACCGACCCCGCGCTTCGCGCAGCGAACGGAAGCCAAGCTGAGCAAGAATTTCCCGTACTTCGTGGGCGATATTCAGAAGATACTGACCAAGCGCACGCGGATCGCCATCGAACACCTCCGGGTTGGTCGTCAGACCAGCGGGGCATTTGATGTTGCAGTTCTTCGCCATCACGCATTTGAGCATCATCAGTGCGGTGGTGCCGAATTCGAAGCTGTCACCGCCCAAGAGCGCGGATTTAACGACGTCGGAGCCGGTCTGGTGTGCGCCAGAGCAGCGCAGAACGACTTTCTGACGAATGCCATTCGCGCAAAGCGCCTGATGGACTTCGGCAATGCCGATCTCTGCAGCGCGACCGGTATATTTCAGCGAGGTGACTGACGCAGCGCCGGTGCCGCCCGTGTTGCCGGCGACGTTGATGACGTCCGCGCCCGCCTTGGCGACGCCGACGGCAATTGTGCCGATGCCTTCGGAGCTCACCAGCTTGACGATGACGCGAACGCGCGCCGCCTTGGCGTCGTGGATGAGCTGCGCGAGGTCTTCGATCGAATAGGTGTCGTGGTGCGGGGGCGGGGAAACCAGTTCCACGCCGGGCGTGCCGCCTCGAGCCGCAGCGATCTCGACGGTCACCTTAGGCGCGGGCAACTGCCCGCCTTCACCGGGTTTTGCGCCTTGGCCGATCTTGATCTCGATCTCTTCAAGCGACGGGTCTGCAAGGTAGCCGGCCCAAACGCCGAACCGTCCGGACGCAAATTGCTTGATGCGCGACGCGCGTATCGTGCCGTAGCGGGAGATGTGCTCGCCGCCTTCGCCGCTGTTCGACATTCCGCCGACCATGTTGGTGCCGTGCGCAACCGCTTCATGTGCGTTGGCGACAAGTGCCCCATGGCTCATGGCACCCGATGCAAGGGCAGGCGTGATGGTGTGGGCTGGTTCGACCTCGTCGAGTTCCACCGCTTCGGGCGCTTCCCGCAACCGGCTGATGTAGTCGAGCGCTTCGCCATGGACATTGACGTGCAACTCGCCACCTTCAATCCAATGGCCATCAATGCTTGACCGGAAACGGTCCACCAAAGACTGCGCGAGCGCATCAATGCGGCTCAGTTCAGAGGCGAGGGGGCCGGTCAACGAGAGAGCGTAATGCCCTTCTGCCAGGGTGCGGCAGCGAAGCCCGCGGATCACAAAGTCATTGTTGCCGGCCCGGTTGAACAACATCATCTCGCGCCGAATCTCTTCGGGTTCGCGCATGAAGGTGATGTCCGCCGGGAACGCGAGAACGTCGCGCAGTGCAGCCGGGCGTTTTGCGCGCTCTTCAGCCATATTGCGCGAGAAACGCTTGTATCCCGGCGTCATCGAGAACGTGTCGATCGCCTCGGGCGTGAGCTTGTCGAAGCTGGTATGCGTGTAGCCAGCCTCATCGATATCGAAGGCATCGCGCATCTTGTTGAGCGTCAAAAGCCGCATCGTGTCCGCAGCTTCGTCGGCGTCGTCATTCGCGAACGCGATCTTTTCCTCGGTCAGGTCGACAAAGCCGCGCACGGCGGCCACGCCGTAGGAGTGTCCCGCACCCTCGCTGCGTTCCTTGAACAGCCCGAGGATTGGAATATCTTTTTCATCTTCCACGCTCAGCGCACGCGCATGCCAATCGGCAGCCGATTGAGCAATCGTTGGGAAGCGTACGCCGCCAACTGGCGTCTTCATATTCGGGAAGTAACGCCGGAAGACCGGGTCGTCGGTATCGAGGAAGTTAGGCTCAAAGAATTCGCCGCCCGAGTAGCTCTCGACCGTACATAGACCCACCTTGCCCATCGTCTTCATCAGCGACTTTTCGGCCGCTTTGACGAATTTGCGGTACGCCTTCGAGGGGTCATCGGGGAATGTTTGCTCAGCACGCAGCCGCACGGCGAGCGCGTAGACCGCCGATGCACCGAAGCCGAGCGCGCAGGCGATATGGTGAGCCGATGCGATCTGCCCGCTTTCCACGATGATCGATCCGTCGAGCCGCAACCCCTCCTCGATCAGCCGCTGATTGACTGCCGACACCGCCAAAGTCATCGGGATAGCTGCCCGTTCACGGCTGACGTGCCGGTCCGTGAGGATGACGATACCGCCATTCTCCCGAATGAACGCTTCGACCTCGTCGCAGAGCATGTCGATGCCTTCGACGAGCGCTGTTTCGTTCGCCGCACTGTCGGTCAAATGGGGCGTGTACAGCAGATCGAAGCGACCGACCGGGCAATGTGTCTGTGAACGGATCTTCAACATGTCGACCATGGTGAGGATCGGTGAGGACAGTACGATCTGCCTTTGGCCAGGAATGCGTGCTGGCCGGCCCTTGTTCGGCTTCGCCCCCAAAGCGACGCGCAAAGTCATGCCATCGGCTTCACGGATCGAATCCAATGGCGGATTGGTCACCTGCGCGAAGCGCTGGGAGAAATATTTCGCGACGCCGCCCTCATTGTCTGAGAGCGCATTGATGGCGTTGCCGTACCCCATAGCCGAAACCTTTTCGGCCCCCGCAGCGAGCATCGGGTCCATCAGAAAGCGGAAGCTTTCCTGATTGTGCGAGTAGGACACGTGCCGGGCTGGCGTGTTCAGATCGCCATCATAGCGTGCAGCGGCAATTTTTGGGTCGATCTCCGCCTCTGCCAAGTCGTCGACGTGAACCTGCGCGTCAGCAAGAAGAGTTGAATAATCCTGCCGCGCCGCCAGCATCTCCAGCGTCTGCTTCGTGTCGAAACAGCGGCCTGCATCGTGGTCATAATAAAGCATACCGCCGGCTTCGATGCGTCCGCGGCTGATGACCGTCTCGCAAGGGAAGTCGATCTGCCCAGCTTCAGACATAACCGCGATGAAATCATCGGTCTCGATCGAGCGAAGTGGTCTAAGACCCAATCGGTCGAGGCGAGCACCAATGATCCGGCCATTGCTGAAAATGAGCGCCGCCGGGCCATCATTCTTTTCTTCGTACAACGAAAAATAGGCCAGCATGTCGCGCACCTGCGGCGACAGGGTGTCATCATTTTCCCAAGCGGGGGGCATCATCGAGACAACGGCGGTGACAAGGTCAAGATCGTCGTCGAAGATGCGCGATTGCAAGGTCTGATCGAGGCGGCAGCTGTCCGATTGGCCTTTGGGGCTGACAATTGCCTTATGACGGGCACGCGCGACCGCTGCCTCCGACAACCGGTTTTTCTTGTCGGTGTTCAATTCGCCATTGTGCGCCATCAACCGGAACGGCTGCGCCATGGTCGGGTGCGGATCGGTGTTGGTCGAAAAGCGCGTATGGAAGAAAAGCGAGTGAACCGCGTGATGAGGATCACTAAGATCCTCAAAATAAGGGATGATCTCGCTTGAGTTCAGACGACCTTTGAAAACCTGGGTGCGCGCCGAAAGAGAGATGGGATAGAGCCCATCGAGTTCCGCGACGGTGTAAGCTTTGGCCTCAATCGCAAGCAAAGCGTCGTTGATGAGCCGGTCAAAATGCCAGGCATCGCAGCCATCAGGCGCTGCGAAGATCCACTGCCGAACAAGCAGCTGATACTTCAAGGCCGCAGGTCGCACTGCGTCCCGATTAACCGGCACGTCACGCGCGACGAGGACTTGGAAGCCCGCGGCATCGAGTGCTGCTTCGATCACATCGAACGCTTGCTGATGGTGTTCTGGATCGTTGGGCAAAAAGAAATTGCCAACTCCAAACGAACCGAGCTCCAGCGTTTTGCCGACGATCTTCGAGAAAAAGGCCTGTGAGAGGTCAACGCTGATCCCCGCACCATCGCCGACGCCTTCCGATGACATGCCGCCGCGGTGCGGAACCGCACACAGCGCTTGATGACCCAGCTGCATCAACTCATGGGTCTGCTTACCGTCCTTACGGGTCAAAAAACCCACGCCGCATGCGCTGTGTTCGCGCTGCGGATCGTACAGGCCAAAAGGATTTGTAGCGGCAACCATGGTGTGATCGTCGATGCGTCCGTCAGAGGGAAGGTCAGATGTAGTGCCCGCCGATCTCATCGCAAAGAGTACAGATCGACGCGTAAGTCTGCTAAATTGCTATAGCATATGAGCAATTTGATTAGAATGGATAGTTGCTCAACGCAAGATGCCGTGCAATCGCCGACCTTCAGCCAGTGCGGCGATCCGATGGGCATTTTGTCGCTAACGGGCCGTTTTCCGGCTGTTAAGCCCCAGGGAATCAGACGACAGCAGCCTCGGTGGCTGCCGAAATATCGTCGTCGGTCACGCCCGGCGCACGTTCCACGATCTTGAGCCCGCCATCAACAACGTCCAACACACCCAAATTGGTGATGATACGGTCCACCACACCTGTGCCCGTCAGTGGCAGCGTGCAGGATTTGAGTAGCTTCGACTCGCCACGTTTGTTGGTGTGATCCATCACCACAACCACGCGGCCTACGCCAGCGACGAGGTCCATCGCACCGCCCATGCCCTTGATGAGCTTACCCGGGATCATCCAGTTGGCCAGGTCCCCGTTTTCCGCGACCTCCATGGCACCCAGAATGGCCATAGCGATCTTGCCGCCGCGGATCATCGCAAAGCTCTGGGACGAATCGAAGTAAGCCGTGTTCGGCAATTCGGTAATCGTCTGCTTACCGGCGTTGATCAGGTCGGCATCCACCTCGTCTTCGGTAGGGAACGGCCCCATGCCCAGCATGCCGTTTTCCGATTGCAGGGTGACCGTGATTCCATCGGGGATGTAGTTGGCAACCAGGGTGGGAATCCCGATTCCCAGATTGACGTACATTCCGTCTTCAAGCTCTTGTGCAGCTCGCGCGGCCATCTCGTTGCGATCCCACGGCATTTTTAGTCTCCAGAAAAGGGTGATTGCGCTCTGGTGAGAGTTTGTTAGGCGGCGCGGACGGTGCGTTGCTCGATGCGCTTTTCGTGCTCACCTTGAATGAGGCGGTGCACATAAATGCCCGGCAAATGGATCATGTCAGGGTCAAGCTCGCCGGTCTCGACGATCTCTTCTACCTCGACAACACAAACCTTGCCGCATGTGGCTGCAGGCACGTTGAAATTACGCGCCGTCTTTCGAAAAATGCAGTTGCCGGTCTTGTCCGCCTTCCAGGCTTTGACGAGCGCAAGATCCGCAACGATCCCACGTTCGAGAATGTATGTCTCGCCATCAAAGTCTTTGTGCTCTTTTCCCTCGGCAACCATCGTCCCGACACCAGTTTTCGTAAAGAATCCAGGGATGCCAGCTCCGCCTGCGCGCATGCGTTCGGCGAGCGTGCCCTGCGGGTTGAATTCGATCTCCAGCTCTTTCGCCAGATACTGACGCATAAACTCGTCGTTTTCGCCAACGTAAGAAGACATCATCTTGGTAATCTGATGGGTATCGAGAAGCTTTCCCAAGCCAAAACCATCAACGCCGCAATTATTTGAGGCGATGGACAGGTTCTTGACACCGCTGGCCACCAAAGCGTCGATCAGCAGCTCGGGGATGCCGCAAAGCCCGAAACCGCCCGCCGCGATCGTCATATTATCGTGCAACAAGCCTTCGAGAGCTTGTTCAGCGTTTGCATATATCTTGCCCATAGAGACTGTCCCTCATCGCGGCTTGGCAGGGTTGGCGCGTCTTTCTCATGATGCGTCGCACAAGACAAGAGCGTGCCGGAAACAGTGACAAGTCTCGATGAGCCATGCCGGCCCCGGGTCAGGACTTGCGCATCAGGTGCATCAAGTATGAGCGCGGGAAGCAGCGCTTTCTACCTCTTGCGGGGCAAACCAGCGGTCCTTTCGGACCCGGATCGATCCGTGCCGGCGACGGGTTGATCGGAATCTCAGTGCCGAGGCAGAGGGGCACAAGCTCGCCGATCGTGTTAACGCTACGTTAACGCTGACGCGGCGCGCCATGAGCACAGCGTGACATCTGTGCAACATAGATTGGCAAACCCCTGTGGGAACCCGATATGCAGGCACTTGTCGCTTGCACCCCCGAAAACCTTCGCTCATGCACAGGTCACGAGTTTGGTTTGTCCGACTCGGCTTGTTCTGGTTGGACAAGTGCTTTCAGGGTCAACAGACCTGGCGCTGCTCCCACATCCTGAATGAGCTTCAACCGGATCAGGTGGTCTGACACGCTTGGTTCTTTAGTTTGATGATTTGGAGGTCTTAAATGACTACGGCAAAACGCCTTCTCCTCGGTACAGCTGCGGCGTTCGTCGCAACCTCCGGGGCGCATGCCGCCGACCTCGGCCTGCCGGTTGCACCGGCTGTCGACTACGTGCAGATCTGCACGATTGGCGGTTTCACTGGTTTCGTCCTGCCTGGCGGCGATGTCTGCTTCGACATTTCGGGTTTCGCCCGCTTCCAGGCGGACATTGGTGTTGACCGCGAAGATGTCGGTTTCAACACCGATAGCGACGATGACGACATCGACTTCGCAAGTGAAGTTGAGATTGACCTCGATGCTCGCACGATGACTGAGTTGGGCTTGCTGCGCGGCTTCATCCGTTTGGGTGCCTCCGGTGAGCCGGAAGATTATGGCCTGAACGTGAACAAGGCTTTCGTTCAGATTAATGGTTTGACCGCAGGTTTGACCGATTCCTTCTTCGACCCGGTTTATACGGACTACGCCATGGCTGGTCTGGGCGCTGCTGACGGCGGCACCGACGACCTTGCTCTGATCGGTTACTCCTTCAACGCTGGCAACGGCATCATCATCATGGCCTCAATCGAGGACAATGGTGGTAACGGTCGTTTTGCTGGTATCGCAGATGTCACAGTCGGCCTGACCGGTACACCAACCCAGGGGCTCCTTGTCCGCGGTGATGGTGGTGTTGATCTCAACGGTAACTTCCCTGGACCGGGCGTTGCAAACTCTGGCACAGTTGTTGCTGGCGAGCATGCCTTCCTGCCGGGCGGCACAATTGGTGATCGCCAGGACACAGACAATGGTCTTGCGCTGGTTGGCGCCACCCAGATCACGCAGGCCTGGGGTACTGCTAAGGTTGCGGGTGCAATCGTGCAGGTCGACGAAGATGGTACCAATGCCATCGACTCGGAAATTGGCTACGCACTTCAGGCTTCAGCTGAGTTCAACCTGCCGTTTGGCGTTAGCTCGGTGTTCGGTATCTTCGGTATCTACACTGAAGGCGCTCTGTCCTACACCGGTCTTGGTGGCGCGACGCTGGGCTTCCCGGCCACGGCTCTGCCTGTTGTTTCGGGCGGTCTGCCTGCGGCTACTATCGACATTTCGTACGATGCTCTCATCGACGGTGCCGGTAACCTACAGCTGACAGAAGCGTTCGCATTGGGCGCAGGTTTTGAGTTCGGTCTGAACGCTATGACTGACCTCGAACTTGATGCGTATTATGCTGACGTTGACCACTTCGGTCTTGGTGGCCTCGGCGACTACCAAGTCTTTGGTATTCGTGGTTCTGTTGCTTACCGGCCGGTCAGCGGTCTTGAGCTGCGTGCGGGCGTCGGCTACACCAGCTTCGACGTCGCTAATGGTCTTGATCCGTTCATCGACGACGGTATCACCGGTCGTTTTCGGATCACCCGTTCTTTCTAATCTGAACATTCAGAGTAGTGGAACAATTGAAGAGCCCGGGTTCGCCCGGGCTCTTTTTTTATTTGGTTCGCGCGCATTCACACCGGAATACTATGGCGTGGTGCTACAGCAGAATTCCTGCCGCCGGCCGGCCTTGAGAAAACCTGAACGCATTCTCCCAAGTCTAACCTTGCGCCTTCGCTAGAAAGCCGCTTTTGTCCATTGGTAAATATCACGCGCCCAAATGGATGGGTGCGTACGCCATGGCCGGGGGAGCTTCAACAGCATGTTTAATTGGCGCGCTTGGATTATCCCAGGTCTTGCAACCCTGATTGTCCTAACAGCGCTTGCTGTCATAGTCCGTGGCGGGCCGATCGAAGCGGACCTTGCGGAGCGTTCAGCCGGTATATTTGCTGAAGACGGTACACCCTGGGCGTCTTTGACGTTGAGCGGCAGAGATGCCACTATGAGTGGCTTGGCGCCCAGCGAAGCAGCACTTGATGCCGCTATTTCTGCGGCGGACCGGGTGTGGGGCGTTTACACAGTCGACGTGAGCGCACTTCAGCTGATGCCACTGGCTGATCCTTACACGCTGGAATTCACAAAATCAGTCGATTCGGTCACGGTGACCGGGGCCTTCCCTGGTGAGGATGTCCGGACCGAGGTTCTGGATGCTGTGCGCGCGGGGCTAGGTGACCTGACCTTGGTTGATCAGACTGAGCTTGCACGCGGCGCTCCGACAGGTTTCTCGGCGTTCGCCGCCTTCGCAGGCGCTGGCGTTGCCAGCGTTGCTGATGGATCTATCGGTTTGGAGGGTGCAAGCCTAACGGTCGACGCCACGGCTCTGGATCAAGAGAGCTTCACGACTGAAGTCGCGCGCCTCGGTGAACCTGTCGATGGTCTTGAAATGGCATCCCTCAGTCTGCGGCCACCTTTGGCTGACCCTTACACGTGGGCGGCTGAGGGCACCAATGGCGGCGTGGTGCTGACCGGGTTTGTACCAGATGAGGAAACGCGGGAAGCGCTCGTCAACGCTGCAAGCGGGCTTGGATCCGTTGATGATCAGATGCTGTTGGCCTCGGGAGCGCCGGACGGATTTGCGTCTGCGGCATCGGCGTTACTGACGCAAATGAGTGCGCTGGATAATCCATCGGCATCGATTTCGGTTGACGAAGCCACGCTTAATGGTGAGGCGCCCGATAGCGCCACCTTTGATGCAGCCAATGCTTTCCTGAGCGCGATACCCGACGGGTTTGGCAGCATATCCGGCACTGTTTTGCCGCCCATCGCCGACCCTTTTACGACGATACTCCGCATGACTGGCGACAGCTTCATCCTTACCGGGGTTCTTCCCGATGAGACCAGTCGGGCTGTGCTGTTTGATGCGTTCGAAGCGCAGGGCCTGACGGTTGGTGATGAGACAACGATTGCTCGCGGGGGCCCATCACAGTTCGAGATAGCCACTGTGCTGGCTGGTGCGGCTGAAGCCATGTCTGGCTTGACCGACGGCGTGGCAACCCTCACCGGTGAAGCGTTGGACATTTCCGGTACGGCACCAAGCTTTCAATCTGTTGGCGCCGCCGAAGAGGGCTTCGCTGCCCTTGCCGCACAGGGCGTTTCGGTTGATGCCGCCATCGAAGCCGGTCCCGCGTCTCCGTTCACGTTCAACGCTTCAACGCAGGGCGCGGGCGTCACGCTTGACGGTTTTGTGCCAAGTGAGGGCAGCCGCGATCAGGTCCTGACCGACGTTGCGGCTCTTTTTCCCGGTGAAAGCGTGATCGACAATTTGCAGGTGGCCAATGGGGCGCCGGGTGGGTTTGAAGCGCTTGTAACAGCAGGCTTGCGGGGACTTGGTCGGCTTGAAGGCGGGCTGTTTTCCATATCAGACAGCGATGCCAACCTTGCGGGTGAAGCGTTCTATGACAGCTCAGCCGATAGCATACAGAGCGATTTGCTGGCCGGTCTTCCCGATGGCATCAATCTGAGCGCGGAGATCGGTGTTCTTCCACCACCTGAACCCGTGGATGAAACGCAATGCCAGCTGCTGTTTGCGCGCTTGCTCGCCGATAACGCCATTCGCTTTGACACAGGCAGCGCGACCATCGACACCTTGAGCTTTGGCCTGGTCGATCGTTTGGTTCGAACCTTACAATCCTGCCCCGACGCGAGGGTCGAGATTTCCGGTCACACGGATTCAGATGGCAGTGACGACCTGAATCAAACTCTTTCGGAAGAACGCGCCAACGCCGTCCTCGATTATGTTTTGGCGGCCGATGTGGACCCTGCCCGCGTCACGGCACAGGGTTATGGCGAGACCGATCCGATTGCGGACAATGCGACCGACGAGGGTAAAGCCCGCAATCGCCGAATTGAATTCAACGTTCAGCGTGAGCAGCAGGAATAAGGCGAACTCCCATGTCCTATCTTATCAGTCAGCTCTGGCTTTTTCTTCTGATCGCGTTCGTCATTGGCGTCATTACCGGGTGGGTGACGACCAAAGCTGCTGACGACAGCAAGTAGGAGGGCCTTATGTTCAATCTTTTCCTGCATACCGCTCTTCTGGTTCTGGCAGCGTTCATTCTTGGGGCTATTCTGGGCTGCTTGCTGCGGCGTTTCTTTGCAAGCGGCTCAAGCTACGGTGCGTCGGCGCGATCAACCCCTGCGGAAACCGCCGCTGCAGTGGCAACGGCAACGGTTGCAGCGCGCACTCAGTCTGAGCCTGATCCAAAGCCCACGCCCACGCCCGCACCCGCGGCCGAGCCAGAGCCTCAGACGGCTGCGGAACCCGAGCCCGAGCCCGAGCCAGAACCTGCAGCCGAGCCGGCGCAGGCAGTCGCCGCGGATGGTATGGATGAAGAAAAGGCGGCCGCAGCAATCGCAGCGCTTCCGGCTGATGCTTCCAATGAAGACAAGGCCAACGCTGTTGGTCAGCGGCCCGAGGGCATGGACGCGCCGATCGGCGGCAAGAAGGACAACCTTCAGCGCATCAAAGGCATCGGCAAGGTCAATGAGGGCAAGCTCAACGATCTTGGTATCTACCATTTCAGCCAGATCGGTGAGTGGAACGCGTCTCAGTCCCGCTGGGTTGGAACATTTCTGTCGTTTGCCGGGCGTATCGAACGTGAGGACTGGATCGGCCAGGCAAAGGTGCTCGCAGATGGCGGCGAAACAGCCTTTGCCAAGCGCGTTGATAAAGGCGAGGTCTCAACCTCAAAGTCGCGAAAAAAGAAGAGCTAACCGCCGGTTACATGCTCCGGATGGCCGACGTTCCAGCGTTAGCATTCAATGAAAGCTTCGCTGTGATGCTATTTCTCGCGTAGCCGACGGAAACCCTCTGCATCAAGATGCACACGCGCATTTGCGTCGGGAGCTGGCTACAGGCTGTGCGCCTCAAAGAAGTGCTGCATGACGTCCAGCACTGGTCCGCGCAGGGCAGGGGCATGCCCTTGCCCAGGAACGATTTCCAGTACACCTCCGCTTTTCTGCTGCGCGAGCGAAACGGCGCGTTGCGCAACGTCCGTATCAAGCAAATCTGATAATTCGCCCCGCACGATCATCACTGGCGCGCGCGCGAGCGCCTGGAAGGGTGCCCAAAGGGCGATCGGGCCCGATTGGGCTGAGACCGCCGCTAAACCGTCAAGAATTCTGGGGTCATAGGCGCGTTCGGGCCGACCATTCTTTTCGTTGAAGGTAAGGCGTGCGGCGCGCGTCCAATCATCGTCGGAGAACGCTGGAAATTGCGGGCCAAGGGCTTCGCGCAGGCGCTGTTCTGCCTCCGGCCAGCTCTCCGGCGGCTCAACTGGCCCATCGCCCAACTGCTGCTTCAGTCGTAGCAGCCCTGCACTGGCGATCTCAGGCCCGATATCGTTGAGGACCGTCGCGCGGATCATCCCGCCGCGCACAAGCGCTATGATCATAGCAAGAATACCGCCGCGCGACGTGCCAACAAGGATCGCGTGTTCAATCCCAAGCGCTGTGCAGACCTGCAGAACGTCATCGGCTTCCTGCTGCACGGTGTAGCTGCTTGCATCGGGTGCGTACTCGGACGCTCCCCGACCGCGCGCATCGAGCATGACGACCTGGCGGGGCTGTTCGGGGTGGCCGGCGAAATGATCGCGTAAGTCGTAAAAGTCGCGCCTGTTACGGGTAAGCCCAGCCAGGCAAAGTAGAGGCGTCCGGCGGCGCCAGTCATCCGCGTTTGGTGTCGCTCGCTCAACGCTCAAGGCCAAGCCGTCTCGCGCTCGTACGGCTTGAATGCTCGTCGAAAAGCTCACGGTCCGCCCGTTATCCGCGGGCGAGGAGCGTCTGATAGACGGTGATGTTTTCCAGGACCCGCTGCACGTAGCTGCGTGTTTCGGAAAAGGGGATGAGTTCGATCCAATCGATAACGTCCACTTGACCGCTCCGTGGGTCGCCGAAGCGTTCGATCCATTGGGGTACCCGACCCGGACCCGCATTGTAGGCGATGAAGGTCAGGATGTACGACCCTTCATAGGTTGCGATCAATTCATCGAGATGGAACGACCCAAGAGCGACGTTATGCGCAGGGTCCGATGTGAGCCGACCCGTTGCGTGCGAAACACCCATTTGTCGCGCAACACGTCGCGCCGTCTCAGGCATCAGCTGCATCAGGCCCAGTGCGCCAGCGCGGCTGCGGGCGGTTGCGTTGAACCCGCTCTCCTGCCGGGCAATCGCGTAGGCAACCTCTCTTGGGAGGCGGTCCGGAATGCGAGCATTCCGGGGGAACGCATCGGTTGGGTAGCCAAGTGTTGCTAACGACCGATGGGCGCGTGCCCCAATTTTTCCAATCTGAACAACGCTCTGAGCGTCACCATGATGCTCTGCAAGGTCGGCCATAGCCACAATTGCGCTGGGGTCTGTCTCCGCGCGCGCCATGGCGTACAGGAAGATTCGCGCGTCTGTTCGCCGGCCGAGGGCATACAAGATGTCCGCATAGGTGAAAAAAGCGGAGTTGGGGGTGCGCGCCGACGGGAGGCCGGGCAGCTGAACGCTCTGGCCGCGAACGGCCGCTGCGGCCTGTCCGTAGAACGTCTCGCCATAATTCATCGCCTGATTAAAGCTTTGCCGTGCGCCGCTCTCGTTCCCACCAGCCGACTGGGCGCGCGCCAGCCAATAATACCCGCGCGAACGCGTGATAGGGGTTGTCCCGATATCGAGGATTTGGCGAAAGTGCGGCTCAGCCCGCGCGGGGTCGTTCATGAAACGCAGCGCGATCCAACCGGCGGTAAAGGCCGCTTCGGCATTGTCGCCAGCATCATCGCCGGGGAGGTTCTGCACCACTTGGTAGGCGAGCTGTGGCTGGCGCACTTCAACCAGATCGCGCGCCACGATGCGGCGTTCGCGCCACCACAGATCCTGGCGCAGCAAGGCTGGTCCCGTCTGTTGAACAGACAACAGGATGTTCGCCGCCTCTTGCGGCCGGTCGGCCCGGCGATACAGCCGCGCTAGCTCATACCGTAGATGAATGTCATTGGGAGCGGCCTGCTGGGCCGCTCTGACCGTGCCAAGACCATCAGTTCCCTGGCGGATGGCCACTGCGCGCGCACCGATAGACGCTCGGTCTGCCGCAGTCAGAAAGCGTCCGACACGCTCGGCCCCGGTTATGCGATCTCTGTACAGGAGCCAGTGAGCACGCGCGCGGTGGTCGTCTTGCGTCAGCAGGTCACCAATCGACGATAGGGCAGCAGCCTCCAGACCATCATCCAGCACATCAGTACGCCAAAGGGCTGAGGCGATGGTGCGTGCCCTTTGCACATTGCCTTCTGCCTTCAATGCCCGTGCCAGCATCAATTGCCCGGCAGCCGTCCGTGGTGCCTCACTGCCGAAAACCGATGAGGGGGGCGTTTGCGACCGGTAAGTTTCAGCGAGCGCCGCTTCGGTTCGCCTTGCGATGACGCTTGCGCCCGGCCATTGAGCCATCGCATCGCGCAGACCTGTACGAAGCTCTAGCGGCGTTCCGTTCGCACCGAAGCGACCGATGAGCCAAAGCCCAAGGTCTCGTGCGATCGGGTCGCTGATAGCCTGGGCCAGGGCGTAGGCCCGCGTGCCGTTGTTGGCATCCAAAGCGTCGAGAACCGGTTGAATTGCTGCGGCCGCGCGCTGGACCTCACTGCCACCAAAATTGGCGAGGCGGATGATGGACGTGTGCTGAGCTGCCTCGCCAAGCGCGCTGAAATGCCTGTTGGTTTGCACCGTGGGCGCCAGCGATCCCGCGCTCGCAACTGTGGTACCCACAACCGTCCCGATGGTGAGCGCCGCAAGCTTTGACATAAGCGGGCCGTAGCGCAGACGCCCCAGTGTAAATCTCAGTCGCCAGTTGAAGAAAGAGAGTGAAAATATTGAAAACATATATCTTTCCCGTTTCTTCAGATAGATCTTGTGGCGGCCGTGATGGGACGCTGTCCGCCAATCGATGTTCGCAAACTGCGGCAGCGGTTAGGCAGTGAGAACGGAGGGCCGCAGTTCCACGAACCATTAACGATGCTTCCTAGCAAAAGATGGTGAAAAGGCGATGAAGCTGGCATGGGTGTGCGGCGTCCAGTTTCGGGACTGGACATTGCCGTTTTGGCAATGGCTTGCTCATCGGGTCGCGCGTTTCTATGGTCCGCCGCGGTCGGCAAGCGGCCTGTTTGAAGTGCTGAAGCCTTGCCGTTTTGTTTGGAGACGTTGATGCCACATTTGTCAGGCTCGATCCCCGCCTTGGTGACGCCGTTTGACGGTGACGCAATCGATATGGACGCGCTGGAAGCGCTTGTCGATTGGCAGATCGCGGAGGGGTCAAGCGGACTGGTTCCTGTCGGGACGACAGGTGAATCGCCAACCTTGAGTCACGATGAACACAAGCAGGTCGTCGAGTGCGTGGTCAAGCGCGCGGCCGGGCGCGTGCCTGTGATTGCGGGCGCCGGCTCGAACAACACGTATGAAGCAATCGATTTCGGGCAGCACGCACAGTCCGTGGGGGCTGACGCGATACTGGTGGTCACTCCTTATTACAATAAGCCCGGTCAAAGTGGTCTGTACGAGCACTTCATGGCAATCGATGCCGCAGTCGATCTGCCCACGATCATCTACAACATTCCTGGGCGCTCGGTCGTGGATATGTCCGTTGGCACCATGGCACGGCTACATGCTGATGGCCGGGCCATCATAGGCGTCAAAGATGCGACTGCCGATCTCGTACGGGTGTCTCAGCAGCGCGCAGCCATGGGGACCGATTTCATCCAGCTATCAGGTGAAGACGCCACCGCCTTGGCCTTCAATGCCAACGGGGGAAATGGCTGCATTTCGGTGACCGCTAACGTGGCGCCTGGTCTATGCGCCCGTATGCAGGCGGCGTGTGCAAGTGGTGACTTCAAGGCAGCGCTCGAAATTCACGACACGCTGATGCCACTGCACACTGCTTTGTTCGTCGAGACCAACCCCTCACCGGTCAAGGCCGCGCTGGAGATGCTGGGCAAGTGCAAGGCCGATGTTCGCTTGCCTATGGTGCCGGTCTCCGATGAGACGCGCGCGCAACTTTCCCATGCCCTTCAGTTTGCCGGTCTGTTGAACAGCTAAGCGTTCGCTGCCATATCGGGCCGCGAAAGCAGGGAAGCATGGCAGCGAAGAAGAATACCAAGCAGGGCCCGCGTCGGACGGTGGCCGAAAACCGCAAGGCCCGTTTCAACTACGAGTTCGTCGAGACGTTTGAAGCGGGGCTCCAACTGACGGGAACCGAAGTCAAGTCGCTGCGCGACGGCAAGGCCATGATCGCGGAGAGCTACGCATCGCCGGAGGGTGATGAGCTTTTTCTCATCAACGCGCACATACCTGAATACCTGCAAGGCAACCGCTTCAATCATGATCCGAGGCGTCCGCGACGCCTGTTGATGCATCGGCGGCAGATCAACCGCCTGATCGGCGCGACGCAACGCGAGGGCATGACAATCATACCCACGCGCATCTACTTCAATGACCGGGGGCGGGCGAAGCTTGAGGTAGCGCTCGCCAAAGGTAAGAAAGTTCACGACAAGCGTCAGACCGAGAAAGACCGGGACTGGGCGCGTGACAAAGCTCGGCTGCTGCGCGATCGCGGTTAGTTGGCGCCGAGCTCGGTGGCTATCGATCGAAAGACGGCGTCGAACATGTCCGGGGTCAGGCGGCCTGTGTTCGTGTTGTAACGCGAGCAATGGTAGCTATCGATCAAGGTTGGCTTGCCGGGAATCCGGTGGCGCGCATTATGCGAAAAGGGGTAGGCACTGCGCTTTTCTGCGATAGCTCGCAGGATCGCGTCATGGGCAATGCGCCCCAGAGCCAAGATGACCTCGCAGTGCGCATTTTGGGCGATCGTGGCCGCTAGAAACTGATTGCAGGTAGCGATTTCTGCGCCGACCGGTTTGTTCTGCGGTGGCACGCAGCGAACCGCGTTCGTAATGCGCGTATCGTGAAGTGTGAGCCCGTCATCTGGATTTGCCTGGTATCGTCCCGTCGCAAACCCAAAGCGCGTTAGAGTGTCGTAGAGAAGGTCGCCAGCCCAATCGCCGGTAAAGGCACGCCCGGTGCGGTTCGCGCCGCGCAAGCCTGGCGCCAACCCGACGATCAGCAAGCGTGCTGAGGGAACGCCGAAGGACGGCACCGGCGCATTATGCCAGTCTGGGTGGGCTTGTTTTTGTGCTTCGATGAAGCTGTGGAGGCGCGGGCATAGGGTGCAAGGATTAGGCGGCTCGGTGCACTCAATCGTCGTCGTATCCGTCGTCATCATCCATGCCGCCAACGTCGAAGGCCCGGCGTGATCCCCTGCCGGCTTCGCCTCTGCCCACAAGGTCCGCCAACGTCGCTAATTCCAGGAAATGGTCTGCTTGTCGCCGCAAGTCGTCCGAAACCATAGAGGGGTTCGTCTTAAGAGAGGAGATAATGGAGACCTTGCATCCTTGCCGCTGGATCGCATCCACAAGCGGGACGAAATTTCCGTCACCCGTGAACAGCACGATGTGGTTAACTTGATCACACAATCCAAGCGCATCAACGGCGAGATCGACATCAAGGCTGGGTCGTGATCGCCGCTTATTACCCTGATTATCGGTATAATCGCGCATCGGCTTTGTCGTGACTTGAAAGCCGTTATAGTCAAGCCAGTCAATCAGAGGCCGCAGAGAGGAAAACTCCTGATCTTCAGCTAGAGCCGTGTAATAATACGCGCGTAAAAGATACGCGTCGCCGACAAACTCGTCGAGAACGCGCCGGTAATCGACATCAATATTCAAAGCTCTGGTTGTTTGGTAGAAATTCGCGCCGTCTATGAAAAAAGCCAGACGTTCCCTTGTGTCGAAGGGGCTCACTGTGAGCATCAATGTTCCCTAAAGTACATAACTAGCGCCAACGTGACGTCCTATCGATACAAGATTACTGCGTAAGCGCAAGTCGCGTTTTTACACTATTGAATAGGCAGGCGGGCGCCCGCCTGCGTTAATCGCTTGCGCCGCAAGCTGCGAATGCGTATAGCCCAACCAATCCTAGAATTTGAAGGAGGGCCGCATGGCTCGTGTGACTGTCGAAGATTGCGTCGACAAAGTCGAAAACCGTTTTGAACTCGTCCTGTTGGCGGCGCATCGTGCGCGCACCATCTCGTCGGGTGGTGAGCTGACCATTGATCGTGATCGTGACAAAAATCCGGTGGTTGCTCTGCGAGAAATCGCTGAAGAGACAGTGCTGCCGGGTGATCTGGAAGAGGCGCTTATCCATTCGCTGCAGACGCAAGTCGAGGTTGATGAGCCTGAGCCTGATGTCGTCCCGCTGATCCCTGCGCCAGAAACGATGACAGGTTTTGGTGCGCCGGCTGGCGCTGATCCAGCGGAAGATGCTCCAAGCTTTGAGCGGATGACCGAAGAAGAGCTCTTGGCTGGTCTTGAGGGCATCGTACCGCCTGAGCGCAAAGACGACATGTAGCGTGGTTCGAGCGCGGGGCTAGCATCACCGCGCGCGTCCAGTAGAAGCTACTTGCTCATTCATAAGTCGCCGACGGATCATCCTTGGTCTGTCGGCGTTTGCATTTGTTCCCAACTGACGCCACTTTGATCTTTTGGGCGTAGTGTCGGGCTCTGTCTGGCCGCGTGCTCACGCAAAGTCGGAGTCCCGTTGCGAAAAATGATGCGGCAATACGAACTTGTCGAACGTGTCGCTCGCTACAATCCCGATGTGGATGAGGCGCTGCTGAACCGCGCGTACGTTTACGCGATGCGCGCGCACGGCCAGCAAAAGCGCGCGACGGGCGATCCCTATTTTTCGCATCCTCTCGAAGTTGCCGCGATCCTCACCGATTTGCGCCTTGATGAATCGACCATTGCTGTTGCCCTGTTGCACGACACGATCGAGGATACCGAGGCCACCCGCGAAGAAATCGACCGCCTGTTCGGCGCGGAGATCGGCAAACTCGTTGATGGTCTGACGAAGCTGAAAAAGCTCGACTTCATAACGTCGGAGGCCAAGCAGGGCGAAAACCTGCGCAAGCTGTTTGTAGCAATATCCGATGATGTCCGAGTTCTTTTGGTCAAGCTCGCAGATCGCCTGCACAATATGCGCACGCTCGGCGCTATGCGCGAAGATAAACGCCAGCGCATTGCCCGCGAAACGATGGAAATCTACGCGCCGCTTGCTGGTCGGATCGGCATGCAGGACATGCGTGACGAGCTTGAGGATCTTTCATTCGAGATTCTCGATCCCGAAAACCGGGCCATGGTGCAGAGCCGCCTGAACGAGCAGCTTGCCCAGGCAGACACCATCATCAACACGACCGTGGAGACGTTGCAGGACAAGCTCGCCGAATACGGTCTTGCATCACAGGTGACCGGGCGGCGGAAGCGGGCCTATTCGATCTACCAGAAGATGCTGCGAAAGGGCCTTTCGTTCGAGCAACTCTCCGACCTTTTTGCGTTCCGTATCATCGTAGCGAACCCGACGGCCTGTTACCGGGCGCTGGGGATCGTTCACACAACCTGGAAATGCGTGCCCGAGCGCTTCAAAGACTACATCTCGGTTCCTAAGCAGAACGATTACCAGTCTCTGCACACCACCGTGATCGGACCCTTCTCACGCCGCGTTGAGCTGCAGATCCGCACACAGGCAATGCATGCGGTTGCCGAGTATGGCATTGCCGCGCATGGCTTCTACAAAGACATGTCGACCGAGGAGGGCCGGGCGCTACAATCATTTCGCGAAGACAGCCAAGCGTTCGCCTGGATAAGGCGCACCGTCGAGACCCTGAACGGCGACGATACGGCAGAGGAGTTTCTCGAGAACACAAAACTCGAATTGTTTCGCGATCAGGTCTTCTGTTTCACACCGAAAGGTCGTGTCATCGCCTTGCCGACTGGCGCAACGCCTATCGACTTCGCCTACGCGGTGCATACGCAGATCGGCGACACCTGCGTCGGTGCGAAGATCGATGGCAAGCTCATGCCGCTACTGACCGAACTCAAAAACGGTAATCAGGTCGAGATCATCATCTCAAAGGCCCAGGTCCCGCCCCCTGCGTGGGAACAGTTTGCGCGCACAGGAAAAGCAAGGGCAGCCATTCGGCGTGCCACGCGCCAGGCGGTTCGCAAGCAGTATCTGGGCCTGGGCCGTTCGGTCGTCGAACGCGCGTTCGATCGTCTGGGCGAGCGTTTCAGCGAGGCAGTGATCGAGAAGGCGCTCCCGCGCCTGGCGCACAAGAGCGTTGATGACGTGTTGACTGCGGTCGGTCGTGGCGAATTGGCCTCGCGTTTGGTGCTCGCAGCCATATTTCCCGAGGTACCTGCCCCCGAACCCAGCAACCCGGCACGGACCGACGATGGTTGGTTTGCGCTTGAGCGCGCGGCGGCTTTGCAGTTCCGCATCCCCGATGAGCGGGCGCAACTTGACCGGCCCGCCTCTGGTGGCATGGGGGGCGACGGCCCGCCGGTTCGTGGTCTTGATGAGAGCATGCCGGTGCGCTTTTCGACCGAAGAACCTCCCATTCCGGGCGACCGGATCGTGGGAATTGTGACGGCTGGCGAAGGCGTTACGATTTACCCGATCCATGCCAAAGCGCTCGCGGCCTTCGAAAACGAACCGGAACGTTGGCTTGATGTCCGTTGGGACCTCGACCCGACCGAAGCGCAGCTGTTTGAGGCCCGGATCAAGGTGACAACGATCAATGAGCCCGGCAGTCTCGCCCGCGTGGCTGCGATTGTCGCCGAACAGGCAGCAAACATTGAAAACCTCGTCATGGAGCGGCGTGGATCGGACTTTCACGATCTGGTTTTCGAGATGGAAGTGCGCGATTCCATGCATCTTCAGAGGATTGTTGCCGCCCTGCGCGGCTGCCCCGTCGTCAGTGACGTTGATCGCATCGGGGTCGCCGCCCAAAAGCCCAAGCCCGAAGACACTACAGGCAAAGGTATGGGTGATGATGTGGTTGTGGGGGTGCGCAGAGCGGGCTAAATCCTCTGCGGACCTCGCACCGGCGCTGTGATCAATGGGATCAACTGGACCGTGTGCGCGAAGAACGGAAAGCCGCGATGAGTTTGACGCGTGATGAAGTGCTCGACATCTTCCGTTCCCAAGATGCAATCCTTGAGGGTCACTTTGTCCTGAGTTCTGGATTGCACAGCGGCACCTTCCTGCAAAAAGCGCTTGTGTACCGGTCTCCGGAGAAGACCGAGCGGCTTTGCCGCGCGCTGGCCGAAACCATTCGCGCCAGTAGCCTTGGCCCGATCGACGCCATCGTGGCGCCTGCCATGGGCGGCATTGTCCCCGGCTATGAAACGGCCCGGCAACTCGGCGTTCCCTATATGTGGGTCGAGCGCGAAAACGGTGTCTTCCGGCTAAGGCGAGGGTTTTCCGTATCTCCGGGCGAACGTGTGCTCATCGTCGAAGATATCATCTCTACTGGCCTTTCTGCCCGGGAAGCGGGCGATGCCTTGCGGGAAGCGGGGGCGGACGTGATCGGTTGCGCCTGTCTCATCGACCGCTCTGCGGGAGAAGCCGATCTTGGAATGCCCGTTATAGCGCTCGCTGACTACAAGGTCCCTGCCTACGCTCCGGACGCTCTGCCGCCGGAGCTGGCGGCGCTGCCGGCGATCAAGCCCGGCTCTCGCGGCCTGAGCTAACGGCTTTCCGATCATGTTGTTTCGTCGCCGTTCTACGCCCAGCTGGTTTGAAACTGCCCGTCTATGGCTTTGGCCCCGCCGGAGTTTTGCCCGCTCAACGCAGTATGTTCTGAAGCGGATCAAGCGCGTGAACGCCTCGCCACGGGCCATCGCGATGGGCGTCGCGTGCGGGGCCTTTGTTTCGTTCACGCCCCTTCTGGGGCTGCACTTTCTGACTGCCTTTGCCCTGGCTTGGCTGTTCGGCGGCAATTTGATCGCTGCAGCGCTGGGCACCTTTGTCGGCAACCCGATCACATTCCCCTTCATCTGGGCGTTCACCTACCGGGTCGGGCAGGTGATGCTTGGCTCTCCGGTCAATGTGAACGAGCAACCGCCAATTGTGGAACTGGAAAAGCCAAGCGGTCTCACCATCGAAGGGCTTGGCGGTTTTTTTGAAGCCGCGTGGCCGATCATGAAACCGATGCTTGTCGGCAGCGTGCCATTGGGGCTGACGGCTGCGGCCGGCATGTTCGTTGTGACCTATTGGACGGTTGTCGGGTACAGCAGCGCGCGCCGCGCGCGTTTCAAAACCAAGCGTCGTCTGCCGCGCGACAGCATGGCCGCCGCCGAAGCTGGGGAAGACCGATGATCATCGGATTGGGCTCGGACCTGTGCGATATTGATCGAATTGAAAGGTCCATCGAGCGCTTCGGCGAGCGCTTCACGCATCGGGTGTTCACGGAGATCGAGAGGCGTAAGTCCGATCGCCGCCGTATGCGCGCTGCATCCTATGCGAAACGGTTTGCGGCCAAGGAGGCTTGCTCCAAGGCGTTGGGTACGGGCCTCAACCACGGGGTCTACTGGCGCGATATGGGGGTCGCCAATCTTCCCTCGGGCGCCCCCACCATGAAGCTCACAGGGGGAGCGGCGAAACGTCTGGCCTCTCTCACGCCTGACGGCCATGAAGCGCGCATTCATCTCACCATCACCGACGACCACCCATGGGCGCAGGCTTTTGTGATCATCGAGGCGTTGCCGAAGCCGCAATAGCTTGAGGCCAATCGACCGTTGTGTGCTGGTTGCCCCAGTGCCACGATTGTGGCGCAATCGACCTGCAGGCGACAGGGCTAAGCGATCATATGTTGACTTAACGCCCCCAAGCGCCGACATCACCGCCAAACGACGTACCCCGCTTCGATGAGTCATGGCTCCGCGCGAAGGCGCGACAGGGGCTTTACATCCAACTGGGCAGCACAAGGTTTATACCCATGGCCGAGCACGGATCCGCTGATGACACGACCGAAGAGCAGCCCAAGAAGAGCGAGCTGTGGGATACGGTCGTTGTTCTATTTCAGGCGTTTCTTATCGCGCTGGTCATCCGAACGCTTCTTTTTCAGCCCTTCGTCATTCCGTCCAGTTCGATGGTCGGCACCTTGCTGATTGGCGACTATCTGTTCGCCAATAAGTTCGCCTACGGCTACTCACGCCACAGCTTGCCGTTCAGTCCGGACATTTTCGAAGGACGCCTGTTCAGTTCCGATCCTGAGCGCGGCGACATCGCGGTCTTCAAGCTGCCGTCCGATGGATCGACCGACTACATCAAGCGGGTGATCGGACTGCCGGGCGATGTGGTCGAGCTGGAGGGCGGTCAGATCATTTTGAATGGCGAACCGGTTCCGCGCGAGCCAGTCGATCCCTTTGTCCATCCTGACACCGGCCAGACGGTCCCCCAGTTCGAGGAAACGCTGCCCAACGGCGTCACCTACCGGGTGCTCGACCTGATCGAAAACTCGATGCTCGATACGTCTTCTCAGCCGTTCATCGTGCCCGAGGGCCACTACTTCATGATGGGCGATAACAGGGACAACTCGTCGGACAGCCGGACGGCCCTGGTGGGGTATGTCCCGCTTGAGAACTTCGTTGGCCGGGCTGACCTCATCTTCTTCTCGATGCGTGAAGGGTCATCGCCGTGGCAAATCTGGCGCTGGCCGTCCGACGCCCGATTCGGCCGAATTTTCGATGGACTTTGAGGGCGTTGAAAGCCTGCTGGGCCATCACTTCGCCGACCGGAGCTTGCTTGAGCGCGCTCTGACCCATGCGAGCTTCGGCAGCGGGGCTTCTGCAGCGGATAGCACCTATCAGCGGCTTGAGTTTCTCGGTGACCGGGTGCTCGCCGTTGTGATAGCCGACGCTCTGATGGCGCGCTATCCCAAAGCCGACGAAGGTGAGCTGGCGCGCAGGCTCAATCATCTTGTCAGGGCCGAAAGCTGCGCGCTGATCGCCCGGGGCCTCGGCGTGGATCAGCATGTTCGGACTGATGATCTCGATATGCGCAGCGATACCCGCGCCGCCCGCGCCGTTCTGGCCGATGTCTGCGAAGGGCTGATCGGTGCGCTGTATCTCGACGCAGGGCTGGAGGTCGCGCGCACGTTCATCGAGCGTCACTGGTCGCGAATGATGGATGAGGCGGGTGGAGCGCGGCGCGACCCGAAAACCGCGCTCCAGGAATGGGCGCACGGCAAGTTCAAGGCGACGCCCGCTTACGTTGAGACTAGCCGGGCTGGGCCCGACCACGCCCCGGTATTTGAGATCGCGGTCCACGTCGATGGCGTTCAGCCGGTGTCTGGCTCGGGCAAGTCCAAGCGCGACGCGCAGCAGGCAGCAGCTCTCGCGATGCTTATCGAACACGGTGTCTGGGAGGCTGACCGCCCATGACCGGCAAGGCCGACCGACGGGCCGACGATGGCCCGGCCATATGGCCGACCCATGAGGGCGACGTGGCCGACCCACAAGCGGACACGCGCGCAGGTTTCGTTGCGCTGATGGGACCGACCAATGCTGGCAAGTCGACCTTGCTCAACCGTTTGGTCGGCGCAAAGGTCGCCATCGTCTCGCACAAGGTTCAGACAACGCGCGCCTTGATCCGGGGCATCGGCATGTTCGGTGAGACCCAAGTGGTGTTCGTCGATACCCCAGGACTGTTCAAACCCCGCCGCTCACTCGACCGGGCGATGGTGCAAACGGCATGGTCGGGTGCGAAGGACGCGGAGTGCATCTGTTTTGTGATCGACGCGCCCAAGGGCCTGACGGAGATTGTCGAAGCTGCGCTTGAAGACTTGCAGAAGCTTGGTGGGCCGAAATGGCTGATCCTGAACAAGATCGATCAGATGGACCAGGCAAACCTGTTGCCTCTGATTGCGGACATCAACACAAAGCTTGCCTTCGACGAGACGTTTCCGGTTTCCGCCACCACAGGTGAGGGGCTGGATACGCTCGTCGATAAGCTGCGCGAAACAATGAAGCCCGGCCCATGGCTCTATCCTGAGGACCAACTGTCCGATCTGCCGATGCGCATGCTCGCCTCGGAACTCACCCGTGAAAAGCTCTACGAGCGCCTGCATCAGGAATTGCCCTACGTCTCCCACGTGGTCACGGAAGACTGGAAGACCTCGAAAAAGGGCCACCGGGTCGAGCAAACGATCTATGTGGAACGGGAGAGCCAGCGAAAAATCGTACTGGGCAAGCGCGGCGCAACCATCAAATGGATTTCCACCGAGGCCCGCAAAGCCATCGGCGAGGCCGTCGAGGCACCCGTACACCTGTTCCTGTTCGTCAAAGTGCGCCCAAACTGGACGACGGATCCCGAGCGTCTCAACGAGATCGGGCTCGATCTGTCGACAGGGTAGGGAGCGCGCACCTATGTCGTTACCGGCTGTGCATGGGCAGAGGCGATAGACGGAACAAGCGTCGATGGAATGGACCGCATCAGCGATCGTGCTGGGAACCCGCAAGCATGGCGAGGCGGGTGTCATCCTCGAGGTCATGACCCGCGACAAAGGCCGTCATCTTGGTCTGGTCCGCGGCGGGCGCTCGCGGCGCATGGCTCCTCTCCTTCAGGCGGGCAACAGCCTTTCGGCAACATGGCGTGCGCGCCTGGATGAGCATCTGGGGAATTTCACCGTCGAAGGCGAAAGGCTTCGCGGGGCGGACCTCATGAACCGGCCGACGGCGCTCAACGTCATCCAATTGTGCGCGGCCCATTTGCGCTTATTGCCTGAGCGTGACCCGCATGCCCGGCTGCACGACATGCTCGGACTGATATTGGAGAATGTCGACGATCGCACCACGCTGCTGGCCCTTGCTGCGCGGTTCGAACTGTTGCTGCTTGAAGAGCTGGGTTTTGGTCTTGATCTCAGCACCTGCGCGGGCACGGGCACGCGAGACAACCTGATCTACGTGTCACCGAAATCGGGCAGGGCGGTCTGCGCCGAAGCAGGGGAACCCTATAAAGACAAGCTTTTGGCGCTGCCCGCGTTTTTGCGCGGCTCGCTGGACTGGCTGGTACAGGGCGATATCGCAAAAGCGTTCGCGCTTACAGGCTTCTTCCTCGAACGGGACGTGTGGGTGCCACGGGGCGTCAGGCCGCCGGATGGGCGGGAGACGCTCGTCAGTCGATCGGGGTAACACCACCGCTTCCGATCGCGCTCACCGGTATAGATGGCGCGTAAGAACGTCTTGCGATGTGGCGGGCCAAGGATGGCACAATTGTTGCTGCCTGAGTTCGCAGGGGAGCGTACTGTTTGGACCTTCGTTTTTTTGAAATTTACCGCAATCCCGAATATGTGCAGCTTCTGATTGAGGGTGCGGGTTTATCGATTGCACTGACACTGTTTGGCGGTCTCGCAGGCTTCGCGCTCGCAATCGGCCTTGCCTCCGTTCGGCACTTTGAGTTGCCCGTTGCCGCTCAGGTTTCAGCCGCATACGTCGATTTCATTCGCAACACCCCGCTGATTGTTCAGCTGTTTTTCGTAACGTTTGGTCTGCCTTTGCTTTTTGGCTACGCGTGGCCGTTCTGGGCGCATGCGTCTCTTGCTCTGACGCTCAACTTCTCAGCCTATTTTGCCGAGATCGTTCGTGCCGGCCTTGCGAGCCTGCCAAAAGGGCAGATCGAGGCGGCTATGGCACTGGGGCTCCATAAGCGTCAGATCTTCTTCAAGATTTCGCTGCCTCAGGCGATCGCCGCAACCTATCCGTCCCTCAACAGCCAATTCATCTTTCTGTTTCTGACAACGGGCATCATTGCACAAATAGGCGTCACTGACCTGACCTATGCCGGCTTGTTCATCGACAGCCGGACTTTTCGGTCCTTTGAGGTCTTTATCACGCTGACGATCATGTATGTCGCGATCGCCCTGTCCTTTAAGGCGATGCTCGCCCAGCTTCATCGCTTCACCTTTGCCTGGGTGGGTGCGCGATGAGGGATCTGTTTGGTGATGTACTGGGCCGGCCGTTCGGTATCGTGATTTTCCAGCTTCTCGAAGCCACACAGTTCACGATCTACCTGTCTCTGATAGCCTTTATCGGTGGAGGTTTCGTTGCCCTGTTGGTCACGCTTGCCCGTGTTTCACCATCAAGGCGCGCGAAAGCGCTGACGGCGGGGTACATCTGGACGTTCCAGTCGGTGCCCCTGTTGATGCTGTTGTTCCTTTTGGGCCTCGGGGTTCCGCGTTTGCTCGGCATTGATATCGACCCGTGGCTCGCAGCGTCGATTGCTTTGATCGTTTACACCAGTGCCTATCTCTCTGACGTCTGGCGCGGCGCGATCGAGGCGATTCCGTCTGGCCAGTGGGAAGCGGGCCGGGCCGTTGGGCTCAAGTTTCTCGCCGTGGTGCGGCTGATCATCGTTCCGCAGGCGGTCAAGCTGATGCTGGCGCCGACCGTGGGCTTCATGGTGCAGATCATCAAAGGCACCTCGCTTGCCTTCATCATCGGCTTCCACGACCTCATGAACGTCGGCAAACGGTGGGCTAATGCGCCCGTCGAAGGCACCGAGCCTTTCGTCATCTACCCGCTGATGGCCCTGATTTATTTCGCCCTTTGTTTTCCGCTTTCGGTTTGGTCACGCCGTTTGGAGCGCCGTCTTGGCAGCGCTTCGAAAAAAGATGTGCCGTCCGCTGCCTGAGCAGCCAACCCACCATACTCGACAGGGAGTACTACTATGTGGACATCCATAAAAACCGGGCTCATCGCCCTGACGGCAACTGCGTTCGTCGCGGTCGCGCCAGCATCTGCAGACCTCGCAGAAATCTTGGAAGAGGGCACAATCCAGATTGCTATCCCGGAGAGCTTCCCGCCGTTTGGCTCGCTTGGACCTGAAGGCGATTATGTCGGATACGATGTCGATGTGGCGACGCTTATTGCGGAGGACTTGGGCGTCGAACTCGAATTGGTTCCAGTGACCTCGCAGCAGCGTATCCCCTTCCTGGAGACCGACCGGGTCGATCTCGTCATCTCGTCGATGGGGGCCAATCCCGAGCGCGCAAAGTCGATCTGGTTTTCGAGCGCCTACGCTCCATTTTTCTCTGGCGCTTTTGCAGGCTCCGACAAGACCATCGAAACCATGGCTGACCTGGCTGGTATGAGCGTTGGCGTTACCGGTGGCACCCTCGAAGACCTCGCGATCACCGAAGATGGTCCATCGGATATGAATGTGGTCCGGTTCGGCGACAACGCGGCGACCTTGGCAGCCTTTGTGTCCGGTCAAGTCGACGTGCTGGTGACCGGCAACACCGTGGCGGCGCAGCTTTCCGCCGACAACCCGGAGCTCGATGTTGAAACCAAGTTCATCATCAATGAATCGCCCGCCTTTATCGGGGTCAAGAAGGGCAACCTCGATCTGCTTTTGTGGGTGAACGTGTTTATCCTGCACAAGACACTGGGCGGTCAGCTCAATGAGCTGTCTGAAGAGCATCTTGGGCAGCCCTTGCCGCCGCTTCCGACCCTCTAAGCCGACCCTGTGAAACCCAGCTGGACCCCTTGCCGTTGATGAGGGGCTCAGCTGATCTTTCGGTATCCAAGTGCGCCGTTTGGCTCGGCTAAGGCTATTGACTTAACTCCCGGATTCGCTGACCCGTTCTCGCAACTATCGGTCTGCCGACTGTATCGAGAAGGGGTTTCCACGTGGGTGCTGCGTCTTGCCATAACTTTCATGATTTTCGCCGGCTTGCGAAACGACGCCTGCCCGGGCCCATCTTCCACTACATCGATGGCGCCGCCGATGATGAGGTCACCTACCGCCGCAATACCTCGGCGTACGACGATGTCGATCTGGTCCCGAGCGTTCTGGCCGGTGTCGAAGAGGTCGACATGGGTGTCGAGGTCATGGGCCAAAAACTCGACATGCCGATCTACTGCGCGCCTACAGCCCTCCAGAGGCTGTTCCACCACGAGGGCGAACGAGCCGTAGCGAAGGCGGCGACCAAGTTCGGCACCATGTTCGGCGTCTCGTCACTTGCCACCGTGCCCGTCGAGGAAATTTCCAAACTCGCGCCGGGACCGAAAATGTTCCAGTTCTACTTCCACAAGGATCGGGGTTTGAACGACGCGCTGCTGGAGCGGGCGCGCGCGGCGAAGTTCAATGTCATGGCTCTGACCGTGGATACGATCACCGGCGGCAACCGAGAGCGCGATTTGCGCACCGGGTTCACATCGCCTCCCAAGCTGACGCCATCGTCGCTGGTAAGCTTTGCAACGCATCCGATGTGGGCGTGGAACTTCCTGACGAAAGAGAAGTTCGACATGCCGCACCTGTCCGGCCATGTCAGCCAGGGGACCAATCTCGCTGTTTCGGTCGGCGACTATTTCTCAACCATGCTCGACCAGTCGATGAACTGGAAGGACGCAGAAAAGCTGTGCGCGCAATGGAACGGTCAGTTTGCGCTCAAGGGCATCATGTCGGTGGAAGACGCCAAGCGGGCGGTCGACATCGGCTGCACCGGGATCATGGTTTCCAATCATGGGGGCCGTCAGTTGGATGGCGCGCGCGCGCCTTTCGATCAGCTTGCCGAAATCTGCGATGCTGTGGGCGATAAACTCGATGTCGTGTGCGAAGGCGGTATCCAGCGTGGCACCCATGTGCTTAAGGCGCTGTCGATGGGCGCCAAGGCCTGCTCCGGTGGCCGGCTCTATCTGTACGCCCTTGCGGGCGCGGGTCAGGCGGGTGTCGAAAAAGCGCTGGGCAATTTCCGGACAGAGATCGAGCGCGACATGAAGCTGATGGGTATCACCAAGCTCGACCAGCTGAGCCGGGACAATCTGCGTTGGCGTCAGGGCGGAAACGGGCTGGCGTGATTGGAATGGAGATAGCTGAGAGCGGCTAGCCACAACTTGCCGACGTGACCGGCGCCGTCTTGCTTGTTCCGGTTCCGCACTCCGCCTATTTCTGAGGTATGTCCGATTTAACGATTCGCACCGGCGGCGGGGACGATGACGGGGATGATGGCATCGAGGCCATCGACCTCGAAGCGGCACTCCGAAAACGCTACCTCGCTTACGCCCTGTCCACCATCACCCAGCGCGCACTGCCCGATGTGCGCGACGGGCTGAAGCCCGTTCATCGGCGGCTCGTCTACGCGATGAGGCAGCTGAAGCTCGACCCCAATCAGAGCTTCAAGAAATCGGCCCGCGTTGTCGGCGATGTCATCGGTAAGTACCACCCGCATGGCGACCAGTCGGTCTACGATGCGCTGGTGCGTCTCGCGCAGGATTTTGCCGTCCGCTATCCGCTTGTCGAGGGGCAAGGGAACTTCGGCAATATTGATGGCGATAGCGCCGCGGCGATGCGCTACACCGAAGCGCGGATGACGGATGTCGCGACGCGCCTGCTCGAGGGCATTGATGAAGACGCCGTCGATTTCCGCGAAACCTATGACGGTTCCGAAGAAGAGCCTGTCGTTCTGCCCGCGAACTTCCCGAACCTTTTGGGCAACGGCTCTCAGGGCATTGCGGTTGGGATGGCGACGTCGATCCCGCCGCACAACGTCGCCGAATTGTGCGACGCAGCGCTGGCGCTGATCGATAATCGCAAGCTCGAGACCGCCGAGCTGATCAAGCTGGTGCCCGGGCCCGACTTTCCAACCGGCGGCATTCTCGTCGACGATGAAGAGAGCCGCTTGCAGGCCTATGAGACCGGACGCGGCGGCTTCCGCGTTCGGGCGCGCTGGGAAAAGGAAGATCAGGGCAGGGGCACGTGGACGGTGGTCGTCACCGAAATCCCTTATGGCGTGGTCAAAAGTCGGTTGGTCGAGCGGATTGCTGATCTGCTGTTGGCGAAGAAGCTGCCGCTGCTGGGGGATGTGCGCGATGAAAGCGCCGAGGACATGCGTCTTGTGCTTGAGCCCAAGAACCGCAATGTCGACCCCGAATTGATGATGGAGTCGCTGTTTAGGCTGACGGAGCTCGAAGCGCGGATCACGCTCAACATGAACGTGCTGGATGCGCGGCAGACACCGCGCGTGATGGGGCTGGGCGAGGTGCTCGGTGCGTGGCTCGATCATCGCCGTGAGGTACTGATCCGCCGCTCGAACCACCGCTTGGGCAAAATCGCCAAGCGGCTCGAACTGCTTGCCGGCTACATCATCGCTTACCTCAATCTTGATGAGGTGATCCGCATCATTCGATACGAGGACGAGCCCAAACAGGAGCTTATGGCGACCTTCGACCTCAACGATGTGCAGGCTGAAGCTATCCTGAACATGCGGCTCAAGGCACTGCGCAAGCTTGAAGAAATGGAGATCCGCAAGGAGCAGGAAGGTCTTCTTGAAGAGCAGGCCGGGCTTGAGGCCCTCGTTAATTCCAAAGCACGTCAGTGGACGCGGATCAGCAAGGATATTAAGGCGCTGCGGAAGGATTATAATCCAGAGTCTGAGCTTGGGCGCAGGCGCACAACTTTCGCATCCGCGCCATCGCTCGATCTGTCTGACCTCGACGCCGCACTTGTCGAGCGCGAGCCGATCACCGTCGTGCTCTCCCAGAAGGGGTGGGTGCGGGCGCTCAAGGGTCACAATGCCGATCTCTCGCGGCTCGACTTCAAGCAAGGCGACCGGTTGAAGCTGACCATTGAAGCCATGACCACCGACAAGCTGGTCGCGGTTTCTACCGGTGGCCGGGTCTTCACGCTGGGCGCCGACAAACTGCCGGGTGGACGCGGCCACGGCGATCCGCTGCGCATCATGGTCGACCTTGAAGCCGGCCACGATGTGGTGGCGCTGCTCGTGCACGATCCGAACCGAAAGCTGCTGGTTGTGAACGGCGCGGGCTACGGCTTCGTGGCGCCGGAGAAGGACATCGTCGCCAACACCCGCAAGGGCAAGCAGGTGATGAACCTGAAGGAGCCCGAGGAGGTGAAGCTCGCCGTGCCGGTTGAGGGCGACATGGTCGCGGTAGTTGGCGAGAACCGCAAACTGATGATCTTCCCGATCGCGCAGGTTGCGGAAATGGCCCGCGGCAAGGGCGTGCGGCTGCAACGTTACAGGGATGGTGGCGTCTCGGACGTTACCACCTTCAAGGCGGACGAAGGCCTCACATGGTCTGACAGCGCCGGGCGGCAGCACAACCGCTCGATGGACGAGATGGCCGAATGGCGCGGTGAGCGCGCGCAGGCCGGGCGCATGGCCCCGCAAGGCTTCCCGCGGAACAACCGGTTCAGGTGAAATCAGGCCTGAGCAGCCTTTTTGGAACGGTCTAAGGTTCGAAAACGGGTGGCGCGCATGCGCTCACCTGGGCATCCCTCCCATCTCGACGACGGATGGAGGCAGCGATGGATTTTCAGATACACGCGCTGGCGGCGGAGCAGTTTGAGCCGCTCTTTTCACTCAGCGATGCTGACCTGCGCGCGGAGAACGCGATCAGGCAGACCGTGCAATCGAAGCCCGGTACGCCGTGCCGCGTAAGCCTTAAGGACGCGGAGGTGGGCGAGACGGTGATCCTCGTCAACTATATCCATCAACCCAAAAGCAGCCCGTACCAGGCAAGCCATGCGATCTTTGTCCGCGAAGGTGCGGCGACTGCGCAACCGCAGGTGAACGAGGTCCCAGACGTGCTGGCATCGCGCTTGATCTCGGTGCGTGCCTTCAACGCGGAGCATATGATGATTGAGGCCGACGTAATGGATGGCGATCAACTCCCGGCGGCTTTGCGCGTTTTGTTCGACAAGCCTCAGATTGCCTATGTGCATCTGCATAACGCCAAGCCGGGCTGTTTCGCGGCCGCCGTGACGCGCGTGGGAGAGTGCGTGTGAGACGAGGTTCCTCCACCCGAGGCTTGAAAGTGGGCCGGAACGGGCCAACTCTTGAGGCAAGACAGGCCGCAATAAACCGGCCATAGTTCGCCTCTACGGTGACGCCAAACCCCTTTTGGAGCACGTGTCATGAGCACAGATCATCTCAATCGCCGCACCATTCTGGCAGGTGGCGCCGCGCTGGCCGTCGCAGGCCCAAGCCTCTTGCTTCCCGCCCAGGCGCGCGCGCAGAGCGTTGCCGCAACCCCGTCGATGCGCGGCGGGTCGAACAACTACCGGCCCGGCGCGCCGATCGTCGAGCGCATTGGCGGCGGCGGGTTTCTAATGACCGGAACCGTGCGCCGTGCGGGCGATGGTGCACCGCTTGAAGGCCAACGCATCCAGATCTGGGCCCACACCACCGAGGGTCATGAGCGTGATTGGCACAGCCATGGCGCGACGCTGACGGATGCGGACGGGCGGTTCCAGATGGATATGCCGCAGATTGTTCCTGCCTTCGGTCAGGCGCACGGGCATCTGGCCTACGATGCGGAGCATGGCGGCGGCGGTTTCGAGACCGTGTTTCTGCGTCCGGTGATGTCCAGTTCTAGCGACACAACCCTTCACGCCGATTTCGTGCTGCAGCCGGCCTGAGTTTGGCGACTGACACCGCTGCCCCTGTCCGGCGGAGCGGACGCGCACGCACCATTCTGATCTGGGCGGGGCTTGCGGTTGCAGTTGCTGTTCCGGTTGCGGCGGCGTCGATGAGCCCGCAATTGCAATGGCGTGATCCCATCTACATCGTGGCTGGATTCGCTGGCGTGATGACTTTGCCGCTCCTCTTGCTGCAGCCGCTACTGGCGGCGCGATGGCTGCCCGGGCTCAAGCCGATCTCGGCGCGGCGCCTGCATATCGCGCTGGGGCTGACCTTGGCCGCGGCGACCCTTGTGCATGTCGGCGGCCTCTGGATCACCAGCCCGCCCGATGTGGTCGATGCGCTTCTGCTGCGGTCTCCCACGCCGTTCTCGCTCTGGGGCGTGATCGCGATGTGGGCGCTTCTGGGATCGGTCTTTCTGGTTCTGCTTCGCAGCCGTCTGCGCCGCCGAACCTGGCAGGCAGTCCACTTCGCCTTGTCGCTGGTGATTATCGCTGGCGCCATTGCCCATGCGCTCCTGATCGAGGGGACGATGGAGTGGCTGTCAAAGGTGCTGATCTGCACGCTTGTTGCGCTGACGGGCGGGTTTGTCGTTCTGCCGCGATTGAAGCAGATCGGGGGGAGGCGCAAAGCAAAGTCGCCCTAAAGCTTCAAATTGTCTTCCCGTGACCGTTCGAGGATTCAATCGAGCCGCGCGCTCACCAACACACCACATACGGACCCTTCAGAACAGGATTTAGGTGATGACCAAACCAGCTAACGATGTTTGCTTCAAAACTGTTATGGCGATGAACGCCTGAAGTCTTGAGCGGTGCCGAAGACACGATCACCTATCGCCAGGGGCGCTGAAGGCAGGCTGCTATTTTGGCGCCCCTACCCAACGCTCCGCCACCCACCGGGCGTCAGATGCTCCTGCGGTTTGAAGCGAGCCTTGTAATCCATCTTCTGTGAACCATCGACCCAGTAGCCGAGATATAGGTACGGCAGCCCGAGTTTGCGGGCGCGGGCGATATGATCGAGGATCATGAACGTCCCCATCGACCGTGCCTCATACGCTGGGTCGAAGAACGAGTAGACCATCGACAGGCCGTCATTGAGCTGGTCGGTCAGACAGACACCAACCAAATCGCCACCATCCTTGTCGGGGCCTTCGAGGCTCAACGGCGTACGCGTCCGGTAGCTGACGATCTGCGTATCGATATGGCTATCTTCGACCATCATCGCGTAGTCCAGCACGCTCATCTCCGCCATGCCGCCATCTTCGTGGCGCGCATCGAGATAATCGCGAAACAGCGAATACTGCTCGCTGGTGGCCTTGTTCTCCTCGTCTGATCCAACAATGTCGGCGTTTGTCTTCAGGACGCGCTTCATCGACTTGGTGGGCTTGAACTCGTCCACCCGTACCCGGACGGACACGCAGGCGTTGCAGCCCTCGCAGGCGGGGCGGTACGCAATGTTCTGTGAACGCCGAAACCCACCCATCGACAGCATCGTGTGCAACTCGCGCGCGCCGGACCCCACCAGATGGGTGAAAATCTTCCGCTCGCGTTTGCCCGGAAGATAGGGACACGGGGTCGCGGCGGTCAGATAGAAGGTCGGGGTATCAAGCGGATGCTTGGTCATGAAGGGGGAGCAGCCTCAAAGTCCGTAGTACCAAGGTGCCAGAAGTGTGAAACTAAGCCAATAGATGAAAACAAGTGGTGCACCGGCCTTCAGGTAGTCCGAAAACTGATAATGGCCAGGTCCCATCACAAGCAGGTTGGTTTGATACCCGATGGGCGTTGCGAACGAGCAGTTGGCCGCAAGGATCACCGCCATCACGAAAGGCTCGGCCGGTAAAGACAAATCGGTTGCAAGTTGCAGGGCGATGGGCGTGAACAGAACGGCCGTCGCATTGTTTGACAAGATGTTCGTCAGCAGCGCGATCACAAGGAAGAACGCTGACAGGATGGCGGTGGCACCCGCTTCGGCGGCGATGAAGATGACCGCGCTCGCAATTGCCGTATCACCGCCGGTCACTTGCAGCGCGGAGCCCATCGCAAGAGCGGTACCCACCATCATGACGATGCGCGAGTCGACCGCACGGACGGCCTGTCGGATGTTCAGGCACTGGGTTGCGACCATTGCGAAGGCCGCCGTGACGGTTGCCACCATCAGATCGACAACACCGAAGATCACAAGCGCGATCGCAACGGCGAAAAGGCCCAAAGCAAATGGCGCCCTTGCGGTGTTGCTGATCTCTGATCGCGATTCCTCCAGCACGAGGAAGTCGCGCTGACCGCGCAGCTTGTCCATCGCTTCATCGCTGCTAGCAAGCAGGAACACATCACCAGCTTCCAGCCGTAACGCATCGAGCGCAACACGCGGCATGCGGGCGCGCCTCTCAACGCCGAGCAGCTGGTGCCCTGCACCGAGATAGGCACCGATCACCTCAATACTCTGACCGATGAAGCGGGAACCGGGCGCAAGCATCGCTTCAGAGGCGTGGACGGACGAGACGCGACGACCAGCCTGCTCTTCGTTTGGCGCAGAAGCAACGAACGCCTTGACCAGCTCATCGCGCTTGGCGGCGACCACGACTGTGTCACCGGGCCGAAGCTCGAGGTCCTCAAATGGTGGCAGAAACAGCCTTGGGCCGCGGCGAACCGATCGCACGGTGATATCTTTGAGATCTGCGAACATGCCATGGGTCGCCCGAGCTCCGACGAGCCGGTGTCCCTCGACCAGCCTTTGTTCGGCAATGAACTGCTTGCCGCGAAAGCCCGATGGCTGCATCGGGCTGGCATCATCGCGAAGGGCACGGGGCAGAGCCCATAGCACGTATGGTATCGCTGCCAGGATCATCAGAAGCGCGATCATGGTTTGGTCAAACAGCCCGACGAAATAGTCGGCGGCCTGATCGGCTGCGGATGCGACCAGAAGGTTGGTTGAGGACCCGATCAAGGTCGTCGTTCCGCCCAAAATGGTCGCGAACGACAGGGGGATTAGAAAAGGCCTGACCCCACCAGGCAGTTTCGCCGCCATCGCGCCAATGATCGGCAGCAACATAACAACCACCGGCGTGTTGTTCAGGAACGCGCTGGCGATGCCAGCGGTCACGATGAGGCCCATGATCGTCAGCACTTCGTGCTTGCCGCCGACGCGCTTTGCAAGGCGTGCTACCGGGGCGAGGGCGTCAGTCTGGAAAAGAGCCTGACCAATGACCAGTAGGGCGAGAATCGTGAACAGGACAGGGCTGGCAAACCCCTCCAGAAGAAGGCTTTCCTCCAGACGGTCTCCAGTCACCGATGGTCCGACGGGTATGCCGGTTGCCACAAGCGCAGGGCCAAAGGCGGAGAGCCCGGAAAACAGGATCAGAAGAGCGGCAAGCACGCCCAGCGAGACCAACTCGATCGACCACCGATCCGACGCGTAAGCAACGATTGCCCCGCCGATGATCACATAGACGAGCCAGACTTCAATTCCGAGCAATCAGCTGCCCTCTCGCCGATGACCTTCGCGGCGGGACCATGGGCAATCTCGATGCTGAGCGCAAGCCGTTGGCTTGCGTCCAGGTAAGCTTGTGGAGGACGTTCAGGCCTGCAGGGACGCGGCACGCTGCTGATTGTTGATAACGATCGTGCCGAGCAACACGTCGTGGAGGCAGCGTTTCGTAGAGGAGAACAGGCTCGAGCCCAGGAGTATGGCCCATAGGAGACCCGTACCCAAAGAAAAATAGAAGATAAGCGCGTGGACGATCGCAATCAGGCCATACATTCGCCCGCCATGCCAAAGGCGCATTTCAATCCCCATCGCCTGCATGCCCGGTGTTGCCGATTTTGGCCCGCCCATGGTGAGGCCGATATAGGCAAGCGCGATCAGCGGCAACAAAATGGGATAGAGCAGCCAGCCAAGCCCCAGTGTCAGCACACCAAAAATACCGATGACAAACACCGCGATGACCGTGAAGACGCTCAAAACCACCAAATCGAGCAGAAACGCAAAGATGCGTCGCGTTCGTACGCCGTCGAACAGCCACGGTTGGGTTGCTGGATCGAAGGCAAAGGTGGCGCCGTTCGGGCTGTCATCGAGTGGCAAAATAGGCGGGCGAGGGGAGCTGGTTTGATCCATAAAAAAGGCACGCGTCCGGTTGCGATGGTGAACGTTGCCCTAAACTTGGTAACGGATTTTCGGCGATTCAAGGATTGTTAGGTAAACCGAAGGCCGCCTTCAGGGTGACCGAACGGTAAAACCTCAGCGTAATTTTTGAGCTATCTCGGGCGCGAAGTAGGTGAGGATGCCATCCGCCCCGGCTCGTTTGAACGCGATCAGGCTCTCAAGAATGGCACGCTCTCGATCAATCCATCCATTGGCGGCTGCCGCTTCTATCATCGCGAACTCGCCGGACACCTGATAGACTGTCGTTGGAACGCCAAATGCAGCCTTTACCCGGTGAACGATATCCAGGTACGGCATGCCCGGTTTGACCATCACAACGTCCGCTCCCTCCTCAATATCAAGCGCCACTTCGGCTTCCGCCTCTTCTCCATTGGCCGGGTCCATCTGGTAGGTCCGCTTGTCACCTTGCAGCGTTGCTGACGCGCCTACGGCATCGCGAAAAGGCCCATAGAAAGCGGAGGCGTATTTCGCCGCATAGGCCATGATCGGCAGGTCTGTGTGCCCCTCAGCGTCGAGGCTGTAGCGGATCGCGCCAACCCGACCATCCATCATGTCAGACGGTGCAATCATGTCGGAGCCGGCTTCTGCGAGAACCTGCGCTTGCAAGATGAGTTGTGCGACCGATGCGTCATTATCGATGTCGCGGTCATTGCTGGCGAAGACGCCATCATGTCCGTGACTTGTATAGGGGTCCAAGGCGACATCGGTGATAAGCCCGACCTCAAGATCGAGTTGCTTGATTGCTCGCAAAGCCTGGCACACCAGGTTGTTGGGGTTCAGCGCCTCGGTTCCCATGGGATCACGCAGGGCCGGATCGGTGTTGGGAAACAACGCAATCGCACGGATGCCGAGGTCAGCGGCGCGTTTTGCACTATCGACCGCAAGATCGGGAGAAACCCTTGAAACGCCGGGCATTGAGGGGATTGGCTCACTATGCCCAGACCCGTCAGTGAGAAAGATTGGCCAGATCAGATCGTGCACCGTCAACGCGTTTTCGCGCGCCAGATCGCGCAGCCAGCCGTGCATTCTGCGGCGACGCATTCGCCGGCCACCGGTGACCGTGTTGACCAGTTCGCGCGCGCCGTGCTTATCCATCTGTCATGACCTTTCGTGCGGGGCCCTATCCCCTGCCGTTGTTGGGGTGCTAGCAGTCGCCCCAGCCAACGACAAGCGAGCCAATGGGCGCGTTTCGATAATGAAAACAGGCTCCAGAGTGTTGGATAGCTGATGCCAAGAAGTTTCTCTCCGCAGCCGCTTGAGCCTATCCGCGTCACGTCAGCGTCGCCAGCACCTGAGCGCCCGACAGAGCGCTGGTTTTACATCATGTTGCGTGGCGTTGGCGTGCTGTTGATTGCCCGAGGATTGTACATCTGGTTTTGCTTCACCGGCCTTATGCCTGAAGTGGCCCCAGCCTATGCCCTCAGCGTAGAGAGCGATCTCGAATTTGCTTTGCTTGCGGGCTCTGCGGTGGCGAGCTTGATCGCAGGTCTGGGCCTGTGGTTGCTGGCGGCTTGGGGAGCGGTCTTGTGGCTGGTCCTAGTCGCTTTCGATGCACTTTTATTTTTTCTCGTGCCCGAGCTTGCTGCTGTCCGGCCGTTCGTTGTGGTGGCAAATGGCGTCCTCGTTACAGCTTACATTGTCATGGCCTTGATTGTGCGGCGCGGGGTTCGTGCTCAGGCGACGATTTGATTGCTTTGCGGCTGGGCCAGCCTTTCCGAACCCTCAATGGCTAAGATTAACGGCTACCCACCGACTGCGGTTAGAGTTTCCTCACCGCAATTGGTGAACGGGTTCTTTCTGTAATCATCGGAGAAATATGAAATTAATCAAAGCGTTTAAGCGCGATTTTAGGCCTCGCTGCTAGCTTCCTCGTCATCACCGGAGAGACATCCGGGAGCAACAGTGAGGCAAGTTCAATGCGTAAGTCCAACACCGCCACGATCGGCTCCGCCAGCCCTGGATCGTCGGTCTCTGCTTATTTTGAGGATGAGCAGGAGCAACATATCGAGCCACTCTACATGGAGGCTCTGCATCTGGTTGAACGGCTTCACCGTCGTTTGCTCGATGTTATCAAGGATGAGTTCGACCGCCGTGGTCGTTCCGACATCAATGCCGTTCAGGCCCTTTTGCTGTTCAACATCGGTGATTCGGAATTGACTGCGGGTGAGTTGCGCACGCGCGGCTACTATCTGGGTTCGAACGTTTCTTACAACCTCAAGAAGCTCGTCGATCTCGGCTTTGTGTCCCACCAGCGTTCGCGCATGGACCGCCGGTCCGTCCGCGTAAGCCTGACGCCGAAGGGTCACGAGATCGCGAACATCGTATCGGAGCTGTATCAGCGTCATCTGATCTCGATCGAGAAGGTCGGCGGATTGGGGACCGAAGAGTTTTCGAAACTCAACAAGTCGCTTCAGCGTTTGGAGCGTTTCTGGACCGACCAGATTCTCTATCGTCTTTAGGACGGCCATCGCTTGCGGTTTGCGCGGGGGTGGGGATGCCCCGCGCTAGCCTGTACAAAAGCCCACATCAGCTTGCCGACACGGCGAGTTGGTGTGGGTTTTTGGTTTCGATAAGGCGCTGCGACCCGCACAAGACGAAGCCGGTTACGTATTTGTGACCGGAACGTGCAGTTGTCCTTATTGCGGCCATACTGTTTTGGAGGCAAACACATACTAAATAAGCTTTTAATCATCCTCAGGCGATAATCTCGGCTGAGTGAAGCGACATGAGATCGACTATGTCGCCCAAGTCATCAACGGGAAGGTCCCCATGGATCGTATCAAGCATGCCAAGACGCGCCGACAAGTTCTGGCGGCAGGGCTCGGATTAGGCGCTTCAGCGCTCGCGCTGCGAGCCGCTTCAGCGCAGCAGTCGGCAATCGACGCGCTCCTTGACCAACGTATCAACCAGAGCACATCGCGCTGGGGCCAACAGTTCGACGCGACCGCATCGGGTCAGGTGCCGCTGGCGTCTACCGAACCAATGTTCTCGCCGGCAAGCGCTGTGAACATCGAGACCGCTCTGCGTCAGCATACCGATATGATGAACCGTGGCGGCTGGCCGCTGGTTCCGCGCGATCAGGTGCTGAAACTTGGCGTGCGCCATCCGAATGTCAGCGAGCTGCGACGCCGTCTGATCACGTCCGGCGATCTGGCCCAGCAATGGGGTATTTCGGACATTTTCGACTCCTACGTCGATTCCGCCGTGCGTCGTTTTCAGGCCCGCCATGGTCTGGTGATCGACGGTATCATCGGGTCTGAAGGCTTTGCGGCAATGAACGTGCCGATCGGCGCGCGCATCCGCCAGCTTGAAACCAATCTCGTGCGCATTCGGTCCATGTCCGGTTTTCTTGGCGACCGCTATGTGATGGTCAACATCCCCGCAGCCGCACTTGAAGCGATCAACAATGGCCGCGTGACCACCCGCCACACCGCAATCGTCGGTAAAGTAGATCGGCCAACGCCCATTCTTGATAGCCGCATCCATGAGCTCAACTTCAATCCGTTCTGGACCGTTCCTGTTTCGATCATCCGGCGCGATCTGATCCCGTTGATGCAGGAAAACCCGAGCTACCTTGCGGAGAACAATATTCGGATCTTCTCCAGTTGGGGAGCGGGTGCTCAGGAATTGCCGCCCGAGACGGTGGACTGGAACTCTGACGAAGCGACCCGCTACATGTTCCGGCAAGATCCCGGCGAGATCAATTCGCTCGGTTCGGTGAAGATCAACTTCCACAACGAGCATCAGGTCTATCTGCACGATACCCCCGACAAATCCTTGTTTGGCGATGACTACCGCTTCCTGTCGTCGGGCTGTGTTCGCGTGCAGAATGTGCGCGAGCTGGTGACATGGCTGTTGGCCAACACCGAGGGCTGGAGCCGTCAGCGAATTGACCAGGTTATTCAGGCTGGCGAGCGCATCGACGTGAATGTTGCCAACCCCGCGCCGCTGTATATCAACTATGTCACGGCTTGGGCGGCCACAGATGGTACCGTGAATTTCCGCGAAGACATTTACGGTCGTGATGGCCTGCCATCCTTGGTTTCAAGCAACGGCTAGCGTTGGCCACTGATCGGACAGGTTCGAGCGGTGGTTCAGCGCGGCGCCCAGCGCCCGGTGAAGTCTACCTAGAGCTGACAACGGTCGATAAGGCACTGCGGGTCGCGGCGATCGATTCGTTGACGGGCGCCGAAGTGATCTTCACGGCGCCCGCCAACGCCCCGCGTCACCGTATCGAAGCGGTCGCGATCGCCAAACTCGAGCGTCGCCTTGCGCTTGATTCAGGCAGTCGGTCTGACCGGCCAGAAGACCCGGACGACGGCGAAGGCATGCGGCGAGGACGCCTCGTCTAGGCGTCTTAAGAGACGAAAGCCAAAGCCGGTGTCATGAGCGGGTAAATTCGTTTCGGACAATCCGCCGCGCGAAAAGCACCAGGTTGCTCCGACCGGCGGGTTTGATCGCAAAAGCTCGTGTGCTATCGCGTTGCAAAACTGGACGGTCATGGGGTCTGTATGCTGAGATCCGTGGCCTGCCGTTCCGATCTCCCAGATACAGGGGCATGCCGTATGGCCATCACCGATCACGATCCTCAGGGTCTCTACCCGACGTTCTTCTCAGACAGTCTAGCGGCCAGCGACCCGCAAATTGCGCAAGCCATCGCAGGCGAACTGGGTCGCCAGCAGCACGAAATCGAGCTGATCGCGTCCGAGAACATCGTCTCCCGGGCGGTGCTTGAAGCGCAGGGTTCGGTCATGACCAACAAGTATGCCGAAGGGTATGCGGGTCGCCGCTATTATGGTGGCTGCCACTTCGTCGATATTGCAGAACGGCTGGCCATCGAGCGCGCCACCCAATTGTTCGGTTGCGGCTTCGCCAATGTTCAGCCCAACTCCGGCTCGCAAGCCAACCAGGCGGTCATGCTCGCCCTCGCCAAGCCCGGCGATACGGTCCTCGGCATGAGCCTTGATGCTGGTGGACACCTGACCCACGGCGCGCCGCCCAACTTGTCCGGCAAATGGTTCAACGCGATCCAGTACGGCGTTCGCAAGGACGATGGCCTGCTCGATTATGATCAAGTTGAGACCTTGGCGCGTGAACACAAGCCCACGATCATCATTGCTGGCGGCTCGGCCTATTCGCGGCAGTTTGATTTCGCGCGGTTCCGTGCGATCGCCGATGAAGTTGGCGCAATCCTTCTGGTCGATATGGCGCACTTCTCGGGCCTTGTTGCCGGTGGCCAGCACCCAAGCCCGTTCCCTCATGCGCATATCGCGACCACGACAACCCACAAGACGTTGCGCGGCCCGCGTGGCGGGATGATTCTGACCGATGACGAAGCGATCGCGAAGAAAATAAACTCGGCTGTTTTCCCGGGCTTGCAGGGTGGGCCGCTCATGCATGTGATCGCCGCGAAGGCAGTGGCGTTTGGCGAGGCGCTGCGCCCAGAGTTCAAGCTTTACGCGAAGAACATCGTGGAAAACTCTAAGGCGCTTGCGGAAACCTTGAAAGGGCACGGCTACGATATCGTGTCTGGTGGGACTGATAATCATATTGTGCTTGTCGATCTGCGGCCTAAATCGCTGACCGGGAAGGTATCGGAGAAGGCCCTAGAGCGGGCTGGCATTACCTGCAACAAGAATGGTGTGCCCTTCGATCCCCAGAAGCCTTTCGTGACGTCTGGTGTGCGGCTTGGTTCTCCCGCGTGCACGACCCGCGGCTTCGGAGTTGCGGAGTTCCAGCAGGTTGGCGACATGATCGCGGAGGTGCTGGACGTTCTGTCACAAAACGCTTCGGACGAAGATACGCTCACAGAGCAGGCCGTGAAGGCTAAGGTCGTAGAGCTGACTGACAGGTTCCCGATTTACCCTGACGCGGCCTGAGCCGCTCGCTGATCTTCGATGCGCTGTCCGTTCTGTCAAAGCCTGAACACACACGTCAAAGACAGTCGGCCTGCAGAGGACAATGCCGTTATTCGTCGCCGCCGGGTGTGCGGCGACTGCGGTGGTCGTTTCACGACGTTTGAGCGGGTTCAGCTGCGTGAGCTTACGGTGGTCAAGCGCGAGGGAAAGCGCGAGCCGTTCGATCGCGATAAGCTTCTTCGATCCGTGACCATCGCTGCCCGCAAGAGACCCATTGAGGAAGAGCGGCTTGAACGCTTGGTCTCGGGGATCGTTCGGCAACTTGAGAGCACCGGTGAGACCGATGTCGCGTCCGATCAGATCGGTCTGCTTGTCATGGAAGCGCTCAAGGGTCTCGACGATGTCGCGTATGTGCGCTTTGCGTCGGTCTACAAGGATTTCCGCGAGGCTCGCGACTTTGAAGAGTTCGTGGAGGAATTGGCGAGCTCGTCTCGGGTGTCAGCCAAGGCTGGCACCGCAGCGGAGAAACGCGCTGATCCCGACGATGTCATTCGAGATTTTCCGCGGTGACAGCTTTGTCTGATCAGTTGGACCGGCGGTTCCTCGCGACGTCGATCCGTATGGGTGCACAGCGTGGCGGCCGTACATGGCCGAATCCGGCCGTTGGTTGTCTTGTCGTGAGCCGGGGCGTTGTCGTAGGTCGCGGCGTTACGGGAAATGGCGGTACCCCCCACGGCGAGACCGTTGCGCTCAAACAGGCAGGCCATCGCGCCCAGGGGGCGACGGTCTATGTGAGCCTGGAGCCATGCAACCATCATGGCCGAACGCCGCCTTGCTCAGACGCGCTCGTCGCTGCCGGCGTCAAACGTGTTGTGGTTGCGCTCGGTGATCCTGATCCACGCGTGTCGGGAAGCGGCGCATCCGCTTTGCGGCAGGCTGGCATCACGGTCGATGTTGAACCGTTTGCCGACATCAAGGCCGACGCGGAGCGCGCTCATCGTGGTCATATTGCTCGCATTCTCCTCGACCGTCCGCATGTCACACTCAAACTAGCGCTCAGCGCGGATGGTGCGATCGGCGCTGCAGGACAAGGTCAAATTGCCATCACAGGTGAGCAGACAAATCGGCTTATGCACGGACTGCGATCGCGCATGGATGCGATTGCTGTGGGTGCAGGCACCTGGAGAACTGATAAACCGCAGCTGACCGTGCGCTTGCCGGGTCTTGAGCGGCGGTCACCTCGCCGGGTGGTCTTTGGTGGGGATGATCCTGGGACGGAGGCCTGGCATCTGCCCAAACACACGGTCCGCTCCAACCTGCGCATGCTCGCAGGCAGCGGTATTGGCGAGTTGCTTGTGGAAGGCGGTGCCACGCTGGCGGGCTTGCTGCTTCGCGAACGTTTTGTCGACGAACTTCTGCTTCTCAAGGGTCAAGGGGTTATTGGGCACGGCGCCATCAAGCCCTTTGATGCTGACCCTTTTGACGATCTCGCACGTGCGGGGCTTTCCGATTGGACAGCTCGCAGCAAACGTCGCGTGGGAGACGATGCGCTGATGGTGCTCGCTCCCAACATGGTCGCAGAGGCAGCAAGCCCTCTGGCCGAAGCGGACAACCCACCACGCGTTGAAATTGCTACCATTTAGGAGGCTATGTGTTCACCGGAATTGTCACTGCAGTCGGAACGGTCGCTGGCGTCGAGCCGATGGGGGAAGATCGCCGCTTTACGATCCAAAGCCCTTATGACGCGGCTGGTATCGATCTTGGCGCATCCATTGCGCATGATGGCTGCTGCCTGACGGTGACAACGCTGGAGCATACCGACGCAGGTGCGCGGTACACCATAGATGCATCAGTGGAGACCTTGCGGCTGACAACCCTTGGAGCATGGTCACAGGGAACGTCCATTAATCTGGAGCGCTCACTAAAACTGGGTGACGAGATGGGAGGGCATCTGGTGACTGGCCATGTTGATGGCATGGCAATCGTCACCCGTCGCGAAGATGGTGAGAACACCAGCTTGTTCGAACTGCAGGCGCCCGATGAGTTGGCCCGGTTCATCGCAAAGAAGGGGTCCGTATGTCTTCAGGGGACATCGCTCACGGTCAACAGTATCGATGGCAATCGTTTCACGCTTATGCTTATCCCCCATACACTGGCAGTTACCACATGGGGTGTGCGCGCCGAAGGCGATACAATGAACCTTGAGATCGACCTGATGGCGCGTTATGCGGAGCGCCTGATGAGCGCCCAGTAAGCGCCCCCCACGTTTCCAGGCTGACCATGGCGCATTTTCTTATCGTAGAAGCACGCTTCTACACCGATCTCCTCGATGAATTGTGTGCAGGGGCACAAGAAGCGCTGGAGGCTGCGGGCCATACTTTTCAGCGCATCGCGGTTCCTGGCGCTCTGGAGATTCCCGGCGCTATTATCATTGCGGAACGGGGCGCAACAACCTTTGACGGCTACATTGCGCTCGGCGTGGTCATTCGAGGCGAGACGACCCATTACGATTATGTGGCCGGCGAAAGCGCGCGAGCCTTGATGGACCTGACGATGAACCCGGGTCTTGCGATCGGTAACGGCATACAGACCGTTGAGAACGGCGATCAGGCATGGGCGCGCGCGCGACGGTCTGACAAAAACAAAGGCGGTGGCGCAGCGGCGGCTGCCATCGCACTGGTCGACCTGCGTGGGCAGATGGGCGCCTGACGGATGGTCGACAGCGAACCACGCCCCGGAACCGGTCGCCTTGCCAACGCGCGCGGTGTCGCGCGGCTTGCCGCTGTTCAGGCGCTGTATCAAATGGACATCGGCAAAACGACACTACCTGAAACGCTTGCTCAGTTCGAGGCATTTCGCCTCGTTGAGGAAATCGACGGTTGGGCCTACAGGCCAGCCGACCGAGGCTATTTTCGGCATCTTGTGACCGGCGTCGTCAAAGAGCAGAAGCTTCTTGATCCTGCCATCCACGCCGCACTGCCTGATGCCTGGCCTCTGACCCGCATCGACAAACTCTTGAGGGCGGTTTTGCGGACGGGTGCGTTTGAGATCATGCGCCGTAACGATATTCCGCAGCGCGTGCTTCTGAACGAGTATGTCGATATCGCCCGTGCCTTTTACGATGACGCTGAGGTCCGGCTGACAAATGGCCTTCTCAACACCCTGGCCGGCCAGTTTCGCAGCAAGCCGACGCGTGCGTAGCGGTTGAATTGCGGCCGCGCCATAGGGATTTTTGCAGGTAGACTGTGCTTGCTTCCTGCCTCAAGAGGGAAGCTATGACGCTCGCCGCAGACACTGGCCTTGAAGCCTACGACGACAACCGTGCCCGCAAGAATGCCTATATCCTGGCAGCAGGGCAGGCGCTTGGCGGAGCGAACGCATCAATCGTGATCGCAACCGCTGGATTGGCCGGCGGCTACGTGTTGCCCGCTGATCAGGCAGCCTTTGCGACGATTCCCGTATCGCTGTTCATTGTCGGGACGGCGTTCTTCACGCTTCCGGCGCAAAAGATCATGGCGCGGGTCGGACGTCGTCCTGTGTACATCGCGGCGGCCGCTTGGGGCGTCATTGCTGGTCTGATTTCCATGCAAGGCGTCTTGTCCGGTACCTTCTGGCTTCTGTGCATCGGAACGTTCATGTCAGGCATGTTCGGCGCTGTGGGGCATTCCTATCGGTTCGCAGCAGCCGACACAGCGTCACCGGCTTTTCGTCCCAAAGCGATTTCCTGGGTTCTCGCCGGGGGCGTCGCGTCCGGCCTGATTGGCCCGCAAGTGGTCATTGCTTTCAATGACCTTTTCGATCCCGTCCTGTTCGCAGGCGCGTTCTTAGGCCAGGCAGGCCTTGCACTGCTTTCGATCGCCATCGTCAGCTTTGTGGACCTTCCCAAACCTGAACCGGTGTCAGCCAGCGCTAAAGCGAACACGCGCACCATCTGGCAAATTGCGAAGCAGCCGCGCTTTCAGGCCGCGCTTTCAAGCGCGGTCGTGGCGTATGGGTTGATGAGCCTCGCGATGACTGCCGCGCCTCTTGCGATGATTGCATGTGGGCATACGGTCGGCGAAGCAGCTTTGGGTATTCAATGGCATGTTATCGGCATGTTCGCGCCGAGCTTCTTTACCGGATCGCTGATCGCGCGGTTTGGTGCCGAACGCGTTATCCTTGCAGGATTTGCCCTTCTGGTTGTCTGCGCGGCTGTCGCGCTCAGCGGTTTGTCCGTCTTCCATTTTTGGGCGGCGCTGGTGCTGCTCGGTGTTGGCTGGAACTTCGGCTTCCTTGGCGCGACGGCGATGCTGACTGAGTGCTACCGCCCCGAAGAGCGCAATATGGTGCAAGGCTGGAACGATCTTGTTGTGTTCGGCTTCGTCGCGTTCGCCAGCTTCTCCTCCGGCGGCCTTCTGCACATGTTCGGCTGGGACCTGATCAACTGGCTGCTGCTGCCGATTACGTTCATCGCGGCGGTTCTGCTGGTGACCCGTGGCCGAAAAGCTGAAGCCGCGGCCGCTTGAACTTTCGTCTAATTTAGCGCGCAATTATCTTCCAATGCTCAGGTTGCGCTTGCGAAGCATCGCACGCTTTGCCAGTAAGAGCGCGATAGGGGCGGCCAAACCCTCAACCTGTTAACGGTGGAAGCGTCCCGGTCTTCTGAAAGGTCCGCAAGGGGTGGACCGAAGCGAAGGAGCGCATTGCCTGATCAAGGCAGTGCCCGTGGCTCCAAGGGGTTAAATTCATGGAACTGTTATTCGTCATCGCGTGCGGTGTGCTGTCGCTCGTCTATGGCATGTGGGCCGCCCAGTCGGTGATGGCCGCCGATGCCGGCAATCAGCGCATGCAGGAAATCGCCAGCGCCATTCAGGAAGGCGCGTCCGCTTACCTTACCAGGCAATACCTGACCATCGCCGTGGTCGGAGTCGTGATCTTTGTGGTGGTCTATTTCCTACTTGGGATGGAAGTGGCCATTGGTTTCGCCATCGGCGCGATTCTGTCGGCGGCGGCGGGCTTCATCGGCATGCACGTGTCGGTACGAGCGAACGTCCGCACTGCGCAAGCTTCGTCGCAGAGCCTCGCAGCAGGCCTGTCCATCGCCTTCAAATCAGGTGCGGTAACGGGGATGCTTGTGGCGGGCCTCGCGCTGTTGGGCGTGGCGGTCTACTACTACCTTCTTACCGGCCCGATGGGCTTTGAGAACACCTCGCGCGTTGTCATCGACTCGCTTGTGGCGCTCGGCTTTGGTGCATCACTGATTTCGATTTTCGCCCGGCTTGGCGGCGGCATCTTCACCAAGGGCGCCGACGTTGGTGGCGACCTCGTCGGTAAGGTTGAAGCTGGCATCCCGGAAGACGATCCCCGCAACCCGGCGACGATCGCCGATAATGTGGGCGACAATGTCGGTGACTGCGCGGGCATGGCCGCTGATCTCTTTGAGACCTACGCGGTGACCGTCGTGGCGACCATGGTGCTCGCCTCGATCTTCTTCACTGGCGAAGCGGCATCGCAGATGATGCTCCTGCCGCTGCTGATCGGTGGGGTCTGCGTGATCACCTCGATCATCGGCACCTTCGCCGTTCGCTTGGGCTCGAACAACTCGATCATGGGAGCACTTTACAAGGGCTTCTGGGCGGCGGCAGTCCTTTCGATCATCGCGCTTGCCGGGATCACCTGGGGCTGGCTTGGCGCCGATAGCGCGTTCACCACCTCCGGCGGAACAAGCTTTACAGGTCTCGATCTGTTTTTGTGCGGAGTGCTTGGGCTCGTGGTGACTGGCGCGATTATTGTCGTCACCGAATATTATACCGGTGTTGGGTATCGCCCGGTCCGGTCTATCTCCCAGGCGTCCGTCACCGGTCACGGTACCAATGTGATCCAGGGCCTTGCCATCTCGCTCGAAGCGACTGCGCTGCCGGCAATCATCATCATCATAGGCATTATCTCGACGTATCTGCTCGCGGGTCTGTTTGGTATCGCCATCGCGGTCACAACGATGCTGGCCTTGGCGGGTATTGTTGTGGCGCTCGACGCGTTCGGTCCGGTCACCGATAATGCTGGCGGTATCGCAGAGATGTCGAACCTGCCAGATTCGGTGCGTGAGACGACCGATGCGCTGGACGCGGTCGGCAACACAACCAAAGCCGTCACCAAAGGCTATGCTATCGGTTCGGCGGGCCTTGGAGCACTCGTACTGTTTGCGGCCTACACCGAGGATCTGAAGTTCTTCGCCAACAATGCCGAAGCAGGGTCATTCTTTGAGGGCGTTGCTGTCGATTTCTCCTTGTCCAACCCTTACGTTGTTGTGGGCCTCTTGTTCGGCGGTCTGCTGCCGTACCTGTTCGGTGGCATGTCCATGACCGCTGTTGGCCGGGCAGGGGGCGCTGTCGTCGAAGAGGTACGCCGCCAGTTCCGGGCTGATCCGGGTATCATGGAGGGCACCTCCAAGCCGGACTATGCTCGGGCTGTCGACATGCTGACACGTGCGGCGATCAAGGAAATGATCGTGCCTTCGATGCTGCCAGTGCTCTCACCCATCGTCGTGTTCTTCGTGATCAATGCAATCGCGGGCAAAGACCAAGCGTTCGCAGCGGTCGGTGCGATGCTGCTCGGCGTGATCGTCAACGGGCTTTACGTTGCCGTCTCCATGACGGCCGGAGGCGGCGCATGGGACAACGCCAAAAAGAGCTTTGAAGACGGTTTCGTCGATAAGGATGGTGTGAAGCACGAGAAGGGTGGCGAAGCGCACAAGGCGTCAGTCACCGGTGATACCGTCGGAGACCCCTACAAGGACACTGCCGGTCCGGCCGTGAACCCGATGATCAAGATCACCAACATCGTGGCGCTATTGCTCCTGGCGGTGCTGGCACACGGCTAAAGGCAAAAGCACGATGCAAACACGAAAGCCCGCCGGAACGCTCCTGGCGGGCTTTTTCATTACGCAGCAGTCGGTGGACGCCTAGAACAGGTCCTGAGGAACGCTACCCAAGCCACCGAGTATTTGACCGATGAAGGTCAGGTCGCGCCCGCCGGTGGGTGTGGTGTTGCTGGCGAAGTCGAAAATGACCCCATCTTGCAGGCCGTAGTCTGCGATCTGCTCAACCAGCGCGGTCTCATCAAAGTACACGGCGACCACGCGCTGTTCGACGATCTCAGGGCGCGAAAAGGCAAACGTCTGCTCACTGCGCTGCGAGATGTAATAGAAGACCTCGTTGTCCAGCGTGGCGGTGGTTTGGGGTGTACCCAGCACGATCAACACCTGATCGCGCGATGAGCCCACCGGAACCTGTGCCAGCCCATCTTCGGGCATGGTGAAGCCGTGGTTGAAGGTCTGCGCCGTGTTGCATCCACCCAGGAATGCTGTAGCCGCGATCCCTGCCAGACCGAAAACAAACTTACGCCGGTCGGTCGATAAACACTTTTGTGGCCGAACGGTGCGCGCCCCGACGCCGCACCCCTTTAATCCCAACTCGCTCAACCCTATACCTCCTCACAATCCTCAAACGCTTGAACGCGCGTCCGAAGCGCCCGTGGCGCACGCCAGTGGACGTACCCAACTCAAATCAATAGGGCAACACGATGGTGCTGGCTTTCTGGAAACGGCGCAACGATACGGTACCGTACACAATCTATCAGAACGTTGCCGAGGCGTCGCGACAGGCAGGCCTCTATGAACGGATAGGGGTGCCCGACACTATTTCAGGACGTTTCGATATGCTGATGGCGCACGCTATCCTCGCATTGCGTCGCCTCAACAAGGTGGAGGGCGATCGCCGTCAGGAAGCGGCTGCACGCGCACAAACGTTTTCGGATGTTTTGTTCAAGGACCTTGATCGCGCTTTGCGCGAAACCGGGGTTAGCGACCGGAAGGTCCCCAAACGCCTCAAATTGCTCGCGCAAGCGTTTTTGGGTCGCGGTAAGGCCTATGGCGAAGCGCTTGATGCTGGCGATCGCGATCAACTCGCCGAGGTTGTTATGCGCAACCTTGGGGGCATCGTCTTTCATGCCGATCGGTCGGACGTTCTGACCGCTGCTGCTGCGCGTGGTGAGACCATCGAAACCGAGGCCTTAGAGCAAAGCGAGCTTGAGCACTACGCGCAGGTCGACGGTGGAATCCTGGCGGCCTATCTGCAGGCAGCCGACGTCGCATTGGCGCAGCAGGATGACACAACCGTCTGTGAGGGTAGCTTTGCTTGGCCGGACGTTGACATACTCGTCAAAGGCTATCTCGAAGAGACAGGCTCGCCACAAAAAGAGGCCACGCCTTGACGATGTCTCGCGGAAATCCCGGCTTGCCGCAGCTGTGGGTCGCTCCTGAGGAGGCGGGTTCAAAGCTGCAACTCACCTTGCACTTTGATGATAAGCAGTGTGGCTGTTTGGCTGATCGGTGTGATCTGGCTGGCGTTCGCGATTTCTCAATGCGCGCCACAGCGCAGCGCCAGTCGGGCGGAAAGCTGTTGGTGGAGGGTTCGGTTGAGGCGACGGTTGGATATGTATGCAGCCAGACCCTTTTGCCCTTCGACGCCGCCGTGAACGAGGTTTTTGAGCAAACCTATTGGCCCGAGAAGGCAATTCAGAGCGGCGAAGACGTTGAATTGGATGCCTTTGCGGCTGATGACCCCGAGCCGCTTCACGCTAAGGGGGCCGACGTTGCCGAGCTGGCCTTTCAGCATTTCTCCCTGGCTATCGATCGCTATCCTCGCCATCCGGATGCAGAGCCCATGCCAGCACCGGACCCTTTGGCGGCTGCGGATGAAGCGTCGCCTGAGGCCAGCCAATCGCCTTTTGCTGTTTTGGCGCAGCTACGCGGGCAACCCGACCGTTGAATCGGCGATCCTAGCCGTTCATGCGTGTGGATCGATGCAAGCGATACCCTTTAATATGGACGCCATCGGATATAGTACGACGGTCCGGACGCGTCCTTGATTTGGCGCGCCATTCACGCTGAGTGAAGCGCTGAACAGCGACCTTAGCCGAATCGGAACCACAGAGGGCCTTATGGCGCACGGCAAAGACCAGCTGACGGTGTCGGTTGATGCGATGGGCGGTGATATCGGCCCAGACGCCATCATCCCCGGTCTTGGCATATCGAAACAGCGCTATCCCGAGCTGCGTTTTGTCCTGGTGGGTGACGAAGCCAAGATCGATCCGCTTTTGGCTGGCTTTCCCAAGGTTCGGGAGGTTTCAAGCGTGGTCCACACGGACGTTGCCATTTCAATGGATGCCAAGCCAAGTCAAGCGCTGCGCCAGGGCCGGCGAACCTCATCCATGTGGAAAGCGCTTGAAGCCGTCAAAGAGGGCGAGGCAGACATTTGCGTATCCGCGGGCAATACGGGCGCACTGATGGCGATGTCGAAATTCTGCCTGAAGACCTTACCCACCGTGGACCGCCCCGGCATTGCTGCGATTTGGCCAACAACGAGGGGAGAATCGATTGTCCTTGACGTTGGTGCAACTGTTGGCGCCGACAAGCAGATGCTGGTTGATTTCGCCTTGATGGGGTCCGCGATGGCCCGCACGCTATTCGGCCTGGAGCGACCAACTGTTGGTCTGTTGAACGTCGGGACCGAGGAGATTAAGGGGCTGGAGCCAATAAAGAACGCCGGCCAGCATCTGCGCGAAGCGCGTTATGACGGATTGGATTACATTGGGTTTGTCGAAGGCAATGATATCGGGACAGGCCGGGTGGATGTCGTGGTTACAGAAGGCTTTTCGGGCAATATTGCTTTGAAAACGGCGGAAGGGACGGCCCGCCAGATTAGCGGTTACTTGCGGGATGCGATGGGCGCGAGCTTGCAGACCAAGCTGGGTGCGCTGTTGGCGAAACCAGGTTTTGATGCGCTGCGCCGGAAGCTTGATCCACGTCGGGTCAATGGTGGCATCTTTCTTGGCCTGAATGGGACCGTCGTCAAAAGTCATGGTGGGGCGGACGCTGTTGGCATCGCTTCGGCAATTGATTTGGCGCGGCTCATGGTGCGCAATCGTCTGACCCAAACGATTGCCGAGCAGTTACAGCAAGCGAGTGAAGCGGCCGCCGCCGCGCAGCCCGACGATGCAGCGACTGGCAGCGAGGCCGCGCCCCATGGAGATGAGCGCGTGGCCGCAACTGGAACACATTCATGACCGACGGCAACACTTCAACCGCGCTCTACAGCCGTTTGGTGGGGGTTGGGAGTTACCTCCCTGCCAATAAAGTCACCAATGATGATCTCGCCGAAAAGGTCGATACATCGGACGAGTGGATCGTTCAGCGAACCGGCATCCGATCGCGACACATTGCGGCCGACGATGAACACACCAGCGACCTTGCGACCCACGCAGCGCGCACCGCTCTCCAGAACGCAAATCTGGACGCGCAAGACATCGATCTTATCGTGCTTGCAACAGCAACCCCGGATCATACCTTCCCAGCAACGGCGACACAGGTCCAAGCCAACCTGGGTATGACGCAAGGCTTTGCATTCGACATGCAGGCAGTTTGCTCCGGTTTTGTTTATGCCATCACCACCGCCGATGCACAGTTGCGCGCGGGCCTTGCAAAACGTGCGCTGGTCATCGGCGCTGAGACCTTTTCACGGATCATCGATTGGACGGATCGAACAACCTGCGTCCTGTTCGCTGATGGGGCTGGTGCCGTGGTGCTGGAGGCCGTGGAAGGACCCATGCAGACCGGTGATCGCGGTGTCATCGCGTCAGCTCTGCGCTCAGACGGTCGCCACATGGACAAGCTATTTGTCGATGGCGGTCCCTCGACAACGCAAACGGCCGGTGTCTTGCGCATGCAAGGGCGCGAAGTCTTTAAACACGCGGTCTCCATGATCACCGACGTGATCGTGGATGTCTTCGAGCAGACCGGATACTCAGGTGACGATATCGACTGGTTTGTCCCGCACCAGGCCAACAGGCGCATCATCGATGCGTCGGCCAGCAAGCTGAAGATTGATCCGGCCAAGGTTGTGACGACCGTCGATCATCATGGAAACACGTCTGCTGCCTCCATTCCTCTGGCACTTGCCGAAGCGGTTGCCGACGGCCGGATCAAGCAAGGCGATCTGTGTCTGCTTGAAGCGATGGGCGGTGGTTTCACCTGGGGCGCCACCCTCGTGCGCATGTGAAAAACGGTTATCTGCCAAGGCGATAGCTACGTTGCAGGCGTGCAACAGTCTCGACCAAACAACGATATTTCCCTGATTCTCAGCGAATCAAATCGATTTCGTCGCGTTTGTCGGTGCGGAGAATTGACCGGCTTCGAAACGACCCATTAGAACGCCCCATCGTCGTTAACCCAAAAAAACGTAAAAAGAGACCGGTATGGCTGGCGGAACGGTAACGAGGGCGGACTTGTGTGAAGCGGTCTATGAGAAGGTGGGTCTTTCGCGTGCGGAAGCCGCTGACCTCGTAGAGGCAGTCATAGAAGAGATCGCGGCGGCCGCGGTCGCCGGAGAGAACATCAAGCTCTCATCGTTCGGGACCTTTGTCATTCGCCACAAAGACGAGCGCATTGGACGCAATCCGAAGACTGGCCAAGAAGTCCCGATCACGCCACGTCGCGTCATGGTGTTTAAGCCCTCCAACATTCTTAAACAGCGCGTCGATGCAGGCCAGAAGCGCTAGCGGGTCCCCCCGAAAGCCGCTCTGAGAGACGATTTCCTATTTTCTTTGCCGATAAACCTCTTGGGTGCGGACGCTTGGCTGCCCTAAGGTGACGATGCTGATTCGCGGCACCCGGGTCAGTCAAGTTCGTCAATTTGCGGTTGCGTAGGCTGGTCCCATGGCGCGTGGCTCCACGAAAAGTCCAGATGCATTTCGAACGATAAGCGAGGCGGCTGATGTTCTCGACTTACCGCAGCACGTCCTGCGCTTCTGGGAGACCCGGTTCAGCCAAATCAAACCGATGAAGCGCAGCGGTGGGCGGCGCTATTATCGCCCCACGGACATCGCGATGCTGCGGGGTATCCGCCATCTTCTGTATGAAGAGGGCTACACGATCAAAGGCGTGCAACGCATCTTGCGGGAGCAAGGTGTGGCTTTCGTCTCCGCACAGGGAGACGATGGGTCGCCGCAGGCTGCACCCCAGGTGGATGCTCCGAAGGCACCCGCCGATGTTCAACCAAGAACAGTTCCAGCGGATGCGCCGTCTCCACCCCCGCAACAGGCGCACACTGGGGCAGCTTCAACGCCATCCCACATAGAAACCGCAAGTTCTTCTCACAACGCCGACACATCCAATATCTCTGCCAGAGAACCACGTCCGGCAGGTGGTACTACGGCAATGACACAAGACAATGGTGGCAGAGCGAGGCTCTCGCATGCAGATGTCAACGCGTTGGCTACAGCTTTGCGAGATTTGATTGAGTGTAAGAACATGCTCGACGACGCGCGACCGGGAACGACCGGGCCGTCATCCGACGGTGCGGGCGCAGACGAGCGGCCATAACGCGCCATAGCAATCAAAAATTTACGCTATCAGTATTCAATTGCGCGCGGGCATGGCTGGGTGCCCACTCCTACAATCGCGCGCTGAGCTCCTCACCATGCAAGCTCCCAAGATTGACTTGTCTTCGCTGCGCTTTCTTGTGGCCGATGATAGCCGTTTCATGCGGCGCCTGATCAGCCCAGCGCTAAGGGCGTTTGGTGCCAGGCAAATTGCGGAAACGTCATCCGCCCAAGAAACGCTCGACCGCATTCTCCAGAAAGAGACTGACATTGTCTTGCTTGACTGGGAGTTTGGCGACGGAACGGGTGAGTGGATTATGCAGCAGATCCGTCGTCCAGGCCATCCGTCAGCCTATCAAACGGTCATCATGATGTCGGGTCACGACGAGCAAAGCAAGATTTTGCGAGCGCTGGACTTCGGGGTCAATGGCTATGTTGCCAAGCCCGTCGCGCCTGCTCGGCTGTATCTTCAGATCGCGCGCGCCGTGCTTCAACCGAAGCCATTCATTCGAACTCAGACATACTTTGGTCCAGAGAATCCGAGCATCGCGAGACACGCCGCAAACCGTGGGAGCGCAGATTCTGGCGCACCCAAAGCTTCGGCAGCCTCAGTCGATCTTGAGACGTTTGAGATCGTTTAGCGCCGATCGCCGTCTCGCCTCAAACGCCTGAGCGCCTAAACGACCGGGCGGCAAAACACGCGCTGCCAAAGTTAGCAGCGGGCGCATTGCGCGATATCTTGCTCAAGCGCCTTGTGCAAACGCATGCGCGTCCAAGGCCATTGCATGGGACTTATGAGGTGGTCGGAGCGGCGGGATTCGAACCCACGACCTCTCGTCCCCCAGACGAACGCGCTACCGGGCTGCGCTACGCTCCGACGGCAGCGTCAATAGCCCCGCACCGCCCGCAGCGCAAGGCCGTGCGGATGAACCTAAGTTCAAGCTTTGAGAGAGGCGGCGGCCAATGGCACTGTTTGGCGCTTTTGGTGCGTCCGGCGAGGTTGATAAGGGTTGGCGATTGACGCGCCGATCAGACCCCAACTCAAACCGAGCATCATAAAGAACTGCCGCCAGCGATCGGTGTCGATGAACGTTCCAACCAGCATCAGGCCCGTAAAAAGGGCCAGCAGTGGTATCGCAACCGACCGAAAGGGCGGATTGTACAAAACCACTTTGAGAAGGTGAAACGCGGTCAGGAAAACCAGTGTGGTGTAGGCGAAGAACCCCATCCATCCGTGCGCCATTAACGCATTGAGATACACGTTGTGGGGGTCAATCCCGAAGATTTCTTTGAAGCCGAACGCGCCCAGACCCAGCGGATATTCCGGGGCCATAGCGAAACCGCGGACGATCCGGCCGAAGCGGCCAAGCTCTCCCGCATCATAGTTCTGAACCAGACTGGCGCGAACGGTGAAGAGGTCGCCGATTGCCGGCACGGATAGTGCGATTACCACACCGCCGGTGAGCACCGCGATGCCGCAAATTGAAAGTACGATAACCCGCAAGCGTTGCGCCGCACTGTTTGTCAAAACGAAGTGCAAGAGTGTGATGACGCCCGCACAATATGCTGTCAAACCCCAGGCACCGCGCGAAAAGGAAAGCAGAATACCCAGCGTCCCGATCAAAATCACGGTCATCGGAAACAGCCATTTGCTCATGGGCCGCGATAGGATCGCGTAGATCGCGAAAGCGACGCCACCTACCACAAATGGGCCAAAAACGTTTGGATCCTGGAAAGGCCCGCGCGCCCGTCCGTACAACGTGAAAAGCTCAAAAGTACCACCGATATTGAAGTAGCCCATAATGCCGATCAGCGTCGCAAGGATCGCTCCGCACTGCAGCGCGTTCACGACCAAAGCCATTCGAGCCAGCGTGTCGCGATAGACAAAGCACGCCCACAGAAGGCTAGTGGACGCGAGGAACGCGGTAACACTCATTTGAAAAAGCGCCTCACCGAAATCCGGCGCGATCATGACCCCGACAAAGCCGCCAGCCACATAAACGATCAGCAGGGCGAGCGGTAAAATGATCGGCTTGGGAATGGCCATCCCAAACAGGAAAGCGGTGCCAATAGCTGCGATTGCGAGAAATTCGTAGGGCGCTGGCTCAAACAGAACGAAGAAGCTCGAGAACGCCACGATCCACATGAACCCAAGGCCTAGCCATGTAAGCCGTGGATCGACGTTTGATTGTGCAAACTGGGGTGATCGCAGTCGGCCATTGGTGGTCGCGACGGTGCCGGTCAACCGAGACCCACTGATGTCGGTCAATATGCGTTCTCGTTTTTCGTGAGCAGCGCCAGCGGGGTCATGGCTATGATCTGCAGATCGAGAAGAATGGACCAGTTCTCGATGTAGTAGAGGTCATGCTCCACCCGCCGTTCGAATTTCTCCATCGTGTCCATCTCGCCGCGCCAGCCGTTCACTTGTGCCCATCCGGTAATGCCCGGTTTCACCCGGTGGCGCGCGAAATATCCATCAATCACCTTTTCAAACGGTGTGCCGCGCAGATGGCCCTGTACGGCATGCGGCCTTGGTCCAACCAGCGACAGGTCGCCTTTGAAAACCACATTGAACAGTTGCGGCAACTCATCGAGGCTGGTCTTGCGGATGAAGGCACCAAGCGGCGTGACCCGTGGGTCGTCCCGTGTCACGACCCGCGCCGCGTTGGCATCGCACAAGTCATGATACATCGAGCGAAACTTGTAGATTTCGATCGGCTCATTGTTGAAGCCGAAGCGCTTCTGCTTGAACAGGATGGGGCCTTTGCTGGTCAGTTTGACGGCGACGGCCGTCATGAGCATGACGGGCGCTAGGGCGATAAGCATCATAGCGCCGATCACGCGATCGAGCAGCGCCTTTAGGACATGGTCCCAATCGGCGAGGGGGCGATCGAAGACGGCAAAAAACGGCACGTTGCCGATGTAGCTGTAGGCGCGCGGCCGAAAGCGCAGCTTTGTGGTGTGCGCGGACAGCCTGACGTCAATCGGCAAGACCCACAGTTTCCGCACCATGTTCAGCACCCGGCTCTCCGCCGTGACCGGCAAAGTCACGATCACCAAATCGAGTGGTGCGATGCGAGCGAAGGCAACCAGATCGCTCACTGAACCCAGGTTTGGCAGGCCCGCACATGTCTCGTCACTGCGATCGGCACTGCGATCATCAAAGAAGCCCAGCAGGTTCAGGTCGCTTGTCGAGGAAGCGCGAAGAGCTTGGATCAGCTGTTCGGCATCTCCGCCACTGCCGACGATGGCGGCGTGGCGCATCAACCGGCCCTGTTGGGTCCAATGGCTGACAAGCGCAATCAATCCGCTGCGGAAAACCATCAAGGCGAGCAGGCCGATGGAAAAAAACAGTCCGACCCACAAGCGGCTGACATCATCACCCAGATTGGAGAAGAACCCGACCGCGAGCATCGCACCAAACAGAGCTGTCCAACCTGCGACAAGCCGCAAGCCCTGGTAGCCAACGGACCGCATTCCGTAGGGCGTGTACAAACCGAGAATCTGGAAGATGATAATGCTTGCGGTCGCGATCCCGGCGATGATCGCAGCGTATGCGCCCGAAAAGCCAAGTTCGGCCTGCAGATATCCGAGGTAAAGCGCACAGCCCACAAGCAGAATGACAAACCATTCGACCATGCGGACGATGCCGGCCAGGATGACTGGAGAGAAGGACTTTCCTTCAAGGGTCGCTGCGAGCTCGCGTGCTCGGTCTGAAAGCGTTTCCATGGCCGAAGCCTTGGACGCTGAAGCGCCGTTTCCGGCAGCGTCCAAACTGGCAGCTTTCAATTCCTCGCGGACAATCTGGCCGGAGCTCAGCAGCATGTCACCCACAATCCCTTTGGCCCTGAGAGATGTTTAGCCCTAGCAGCCAAATCTTTGCAGTGGATTTAAGCGAACTGGTGAACGAGCCGTTTTCGATCGCTCAACTGGTCGTTAACGCCCGGTAACTTTGTGCGATCTGGTCGACCATCCGGTCGACATGGAAGTTCGTTGCCACGTGCTCGTATCGCGCCTGCAGCGCGTTGTGCCTTGCTTCGTCTAAAGGCAGCAGATCAGCGCGCATCGCTTCGGCCAGAGCGTACGCGCTTTCAGGTTCGATCAGTTCCGTCCGGGTCGGCCCGAAAATCTCCCCGATGCCGCCAACATTGGTCGCAACGACGCGCTTGCCCGCAGCAATGGCCTCCATGACGATGTACGGCAACGACTCGGCCCGTGAGGGAACTACAATCGTGTTGGTTGCCTCGAACGCCTCGCGAACCGGTCGCCGCCCGACGAAATCTACCTGGTGATCGACACCGAGCCTTTCGGCAAGGCTCCTGTAATGATCAAGCATCGGCCCATCACCGAGCATCAGTACGCGGGCTGGGCGATCGTCCGGCGATCGCACGATCGTCAGCGCTTGTAAAAGAAGATCAACGCCCTTGATGGCGCGCATCTCCCCGACGAACGCGAAGTCATACTGTGGGTTGGTCAGGGTGAGCGGTTTGCCGGCAAACTCCTTTTGCCCAAGGCCGTTAAAAATGACCCGCGACCGGCCTGTCGGGGCGCCGATCTTGGTAGCGTATCCCAATTCACTGTAACGGCTTTCAAACAGAAACTGGTCACACAGTGGCAGCAGGAACTTTTCTCCCAGCAGATAAAGTGCGCCGGGCATGGCATCCCACGTGTAGTGCAGCGATCCACCATGTGGGGTGTAAAACGCCTTGGCTGGCCGTCGCCAGGCACCCATTCGCGCATAGAGCCCACCCTTAGCGCTATGACCATGAACGATGTCGGGTTTTAGCTCGTGCACGATCTTCCGGCACGCGCGGATACCGCTGAAGTCGCTGCTACCAGGAAGTCGCGGTATGTCGAGAAGGTGAACGCCCAACGAGAGCCGCGGCGCAAATCGTTCGAGGGTCTCGCGGACATAGTCCGTTGCGCGCAGAGAATCGACCACGATTCCCAGTTCAAAGCCTCGTTCAAGTAAGCCGTCCGTCAGGTCGAGAATATGACGCCATAGCCCACCGACGGGCGCCCGCGTGATCAGCAGTACGCGCAGCGGGCGCTCTTCATTGGGGGGCGAAGGTGATGCATCACTCACAGCCAACGTTCACCAACAGTGATGACGTCGGCTGGTCTGATGGGTTCATCAAGGCCAATGCGCCCGGTGTGCACGCGTCCATTGATTGTCCGTGTGATTTTGACGCCGTTACGCGATGCGCGCGGTGTAAACCCGCCGGCAATTGCGATCGCACTGCGCGCCGTCATACCAGCAACGTAAGGAAACTGACCGGCATCTCCGACCTCGCCAAGGACGAAGACCGGGCGATATGTTGAGACTTCAACACTGACGTCGGGTGCACGTAAGAAACCGTTACGCAGAGCGGCCGTAATTGATTGATCGAGTTCATCTGTTGTCAGGCCGCGCGCTGGGATTTCGCCGACCAGCGGCATGGAGATCATGCCGGCAACATCAACGGTGTACGTTTCGCTTAAGCTTGGTTGTTCGAACACCGTTATGCGCAGGGCGTCGCCCGAATCGAGCATGTAGGGTTGAGCCAGCAAGGCGTTGAACGCTTCCGGTCGTGGACCTGTGGCGCAACCGGCAACGACCAGTGCAGCTGCAAGCACACCAAGCCTTGCGAGGGCCAGCCGCGCCCGAAGGACCGTTTCAAGACCACGAATACCAAACCGGATCATCGGGAACCCAACCTACTGATTGACGCGCGAGCCGTGTTGACCTGTCTGGTCCAACGCGGCGCGCCTAACGAGCATTTGCGCCCGTTTGTGAACGATCAAGGTTAATCAACCGTTTTCTGCGGAGGCGGACGTTACGGCAGGCTGACGACATAGATCTGCCGAAAAGAGCGGGTCTTGTGCACCACTGTGGCGGACAAAGGCTCGTGCGATTGGCAGCTGCGGCGCTCAAATTAACGGCTTGCTTACCATGCTTGCTTACCGTTCGGGCAGCAGTCGTGGCCCTTGAGCCTATGGAGTAAAGCGTTGGCGTCCCCCCACAGCAATCAACCACCAGCAGAAATCAACGTCGCTTATCTGTTGGCGTGTTTGTGGTCCGCCAAGTTTGCGGTTTTGCTGTTCGTGGCGATCGTCACCGGCCTTACATACCTGTTTACGCAGATTGCAGAGCCCCAATATGAGGCCGAAGCACAGTTGCTCATCGAAACTCAGGAAACCGCGTTTACGCGTCCTGAGGTCGAAGATGCGCTGAATATTCAGCAGCTCGATGAACGCGATATCGCCAGCGAAGTGCAGGTCCTGCGCTCGCGCGATGTGGCGTTGCAGGTCATTGATCAGCTCGGGCTTGCCGACTTGGAAGAGTTCGATCCGGTTCTGGAAGGGGTCTCTCTGGTCAAGTCGGTCATGGTTCTACTCGGCCTTTCGGAAGACCCCTTGCGTCTGTCCCAGGCTGAGCGGGTCTATCAGGAGTTCGATGACGGGCTAAGCGTCTACAACATACCCGACTCACGCGTTGTGGTTGTCGTTTACGAGAGTTCCGATCCCGAGTTGTCGGCACGCATTATCAATACTCTGATCGATACCTATCAGGCGACACAACGGGCGGCTCAGGTGACAACGACCCGCTCCGCAACTGACTTTCTCGAAACGGAAATCAACCAGTTGCGCCAGCAGGTTGCTGATGCCGAGGCGGCTGTGGCGCGTTTCCGGTCGAGTTCGGGACTGTTTCTGGGCCCGAACAACACAACCCTTTCTGCCCAGCAGCTTTCTGAGACGAGCAGTGAACTAACCCGTGCGCGTTCCGATCAGTCCGAAGCGCGATCGCGCGCGCAGGAAATCCGTTCACTGATCGCATCGCAAGGTACACAGATCGCGCTGCCACAGGAGTTCTCAACCGCGCTGACCGAGCGGCTGCAGGAGGAGCAGGCACAAATTCGCTCAAACATTGCTGAGCTCTCAGCCACGCTGTTGCCCGGACATCCGCGGATCCGGGAACTGAATGCTCAGTCGGGAGACCTGGGGACTCAGCTCCGGGACGAAGCTAGCCGGATCGCCCAGCGTTTTGATAATGCAGCGCAAGTCGCAGAGGCGCGGGCGCAGGCTCTGGAAGATCAGCTGGCGCAATTATCAGCGGAAGCCGCGCGCGTTGCAGACGCGGAAGTTGAGTTGCGTGCGCTGGAGCGTGAGGCCGCTGCCCAGCGCGACTTGCTGCAAAGCTATCTCGTGCGTTTTCGTGAGGCTGCCACCCGCGACGAGCCATCGCTTCTGCCAACAAATGCTCGCGTCATTCAGACCGCTCAAATCGAGCGAGAGGCCGTGTTCCCGCGCACGATGCCGATGATCATGATCGCATTTGCTGGCAGCTTCGCTTTTGCCCTTCTCGGCGTTACCAGCCACGCTATTTTGTCCGGTGCGGTCCGCGAAGACCCTGTTGATGCTTACGAGCAGCAGCCTCCCTACGAATCTGCCGTATCCCCGGCGCCTCGTGCGAACCAATTTGAAGGCCCGGCGCCAACACGCGACGTATCTGAGCTCCAATTTTCAAACCAACTGGAGCTATCAGATTCGCTCGAGGACCCCGCGCCCCGAGCAGAAGCCGACCGGACCGCTCAGCGTATCGCAGCCGCAGCCGCCGGTGCAAGGCGTACCCGCCCGTCGAGCCCGGTTCAACCCGTCGCCGCGCCTGCCGTACCCAGCGCGATGACGATCGACCCGGATACGGCGTCAGCCGATATCGCTCGTCCGCTTGTATCTGAGCTTCAGACGCCACCCGGACCGCCAGCCTCCGTTCCCGCAACCTATGCACTTGCGGACCCATCGGATTGTCGGCGTTTGTTCTCACATCTTCGGACGATTGGTTTGGGTGCTGAGGATGGTCTTCGCACCACTGTAGGTGCAGCAGACACCAGTCACACCGCAGGTGAAATAGCCCTTCGGCTTGCACGCGCGACCGCGCAGGCTGGGCGATCGGTAGTGATGATCGATTGTGTCGGCGACTTGCGCGCGTTGGGCATGGGTCCGAATGGTCCGGGGTTCCAGGAGCTCGTTACGGGTTCTGTCGCCTTTGATGCAGCCTTGCATAAAGACCCCAAAAGCTCGCTGCACATCGTGCCGGGCGGCTTCACGCTCGCTGATCGGGACATGATCGCGGACGACGCCGCGGACCTGGTTTTCTCGGCCTTTGCATCGAGCTATGACAGCGTCATCGTCAATGCTGGGCGCGATGCACAGCTGTTACTTGAGTGTGCTCGTATCAATGATTGCATGGTGCTGGGCGGTCGGGCCAACCGGGTCGCAGCGCTTGCTCAGACACTCTCAGCGCTCGTACCTGAAGATCGTATGATCGCGGTTCAGATGCCGCAGCCGACACCATCACCTTTTACGGTCAGCCCTGCAGCCGCGCAATGATGAAGCGGGCTTGCCGCGCAAAACGCGCGATGAGGGGATTGCTTAGCAACGCGCTGCGAGTGATGGATTGTGCCCTGTTTATGAAGCCAATGATCCAACCGCGTGCCGTTATCCGCCGTTCAATTGAGTAGAGCGGGATCGTATCGGTCCATGATTGTTTGTACCGGTGATCTCCAAAACCGAGGTCAAAAAACGCGCTACCTTCTCCCGCAAGGCGCTTCATGAGATTGTACAGCATGACGTCGCCCGGGCTGCGCCCGGCGATGTGCGGCGCCGATGACATGGAATGGACCGCGCCGGATGCGTGCCCCTGAAAGTGCCCGAGCGCGAAGACGGCTGCTACCTCTTCGCCTACAAAGAGCCGATAAACGTCCAGCGACCCACTACCGGTTTTCACACTCTGAGCGCCTAGTGCCCGCAAGAAACTGCGGTCCTTTGCATGATCGAAACGGTTGAACATTTTCAGCGCGTCAAAACGCTGCTTCTTCTGGGCGAAGAAGGTTGAAAGCGCCTCGTCCACATCGTCGACGGTATCCGCCTTGTCCAAACGGATTGGACCGATTGTCTCCAGCGCGCGCATTTTGCTGCGCAGTTTCTTCATGAAGGGTTTGCCGCGCCGCGCGAGCGCAAAGGCGTCGAAATCTGCAGGCAGGCCGATACCAAAGACTGCGTCGCTACAGCGGCTCGCATCGCCGCCGAGCAGCAAATTCTCAGTATCCCCGAAGGATTGTGCCATGCATCCAAGCGAAAGAAAGTCGCCCGCTGAAGCAAGGCGCAGATGTCTCGTCAGATCATCGACAAAACCATCCTTCACCCAGGCGATCATAGAATCTCGCAGGTCGGGGTGCCGGTGGGTTAGCGGTATCCGGATGTTAGCGTGGTGCCCACCGATAGGTTCGATTTGCACGATGCCCGCCAGGGTTTGCCGCGCGTGAAGGGGTAAAAGCAACGCAGGGGACGCACCGATTTTGGCAACCACGATTACCGGAAAGTTGTTTGGTTCATCGAAGCAGTCCAGCCAAGTCTTGCACCAATCATAGGATTGATAAATTGAGCCGTGTGCATGCTCCTCAAAGGAGCGCCACACCTCTTTGGCGTCACTTAGATCGGTGAAGACCTCGATGGTTCGCGCCGCGGTTTGCGCACGGTGCTCCGTTGGAACGTTTTCCCTTAGCGGTTTGTCCGCAATGGCCGACCTTTCGGCACGCTGTAATGCGCCAGCGGCGGGTGCGAGAAGCGACATGGGGGGCTAAGGCTCGAGCGAATGAACGTTTTATTTGCTTTAGCAGGAATTGCTCAGCCAGGGGTTAAGTCGAAACAAAGGTTCGGTGCTTAGTTAATTGCCAGCTTATATTAACTGCGGATTTTCTTCATGACTTCAGCGCGTATCAAGCTGATGCAGGGTGGTCTGAAAACCCTGCACACGCTTAAGGTTCATACGGTGATGCGTCCGTTCTCCGAAGGCCTGGGCATGATCGTGACCCTTCACCGCGTGCGGCCTACTGCGGAGCGGATCGACGCGCTTGGAGCGTATCCGGAGTTCGACCCCAATGGTCTGCTGGAGATAACACCGGAGTTCCTCGATGAGGCACTAAAAGCCCTCAAGTTATCTGGCCTCTCAATCGTCAGCTTCGATGAGATGATTGATGCGGTTCGCTCGACCAGCCTTCGGAAGGGCCGGGTAGCCGCCATTACGTTCGATGATGGCTATATTGATAATCAGCAGCACGCGCTCCCTGTCCTTGAAGCCCACAACGCTCCCGCGATGATCTACATGCCGTCCGACTATCCGCAAGGTCGTGGCGAGTTATGGTGGGTCGCGATTGAACAGATCATTCGGCGGACCGAGAGCTTGCTCTTCCCGCATGTGCCCGAGAAGGGACCGCAGCAAACGCGTACCTCCGAGGAAAAGCTGTCATTCTATCTTGAGCTGTACTGGCATCTGCGTGCAGTGGATCAGGACCATCAGCGCAGCCTTGTGCGCGAAATGTGCGCTGATCAGGGCTTCGATATGTTCGACCTGTGCCGCCAGCTGATTGTTGACGAACCAGGTCTCAAACAGTTGCATGCGCATCCGCTGATCTCCATTGGCGCGCACACCATGTCCCACAGGGCTATTGCGGCTTTATCGCCAGACGACGCGCTAGCTGAGATGTCCGGTGGAGCTGACTGGTTGGAAGGCGCCCTCGGTGCACGACCAAAGCATTTTGCTTTCCCTTATGGTGATTCTGGTTCTGCCGGACCACGAGACTTTGCACTCGCGCAGCAGGCGGGCTTCGAAAGCGCCGTGACCACGCGCAAGGGCATGATCTATCGCGAACATCGAGACAGCCTGTTCGGTTTGCCTCGGGTCAGCCTCAACGGCAACTTTCAGGATCGGCGCTACCTGGAAGTGTTTGCTTCCGGTGCACCCTTCCTGCTTGCCAACCGCCTGCGCAAAGTCGCCTGAACGTTGCTACTCCACCGGATCCGGCTTGAGCATCCACTTGATGATCAAGAACGCGGGAAATGCCCATAAGCAGCCGGTGCCAAGGTAGTAGATCAGTTCAAAAGAACGAGATGCGTCTTCCAGCAGCCGGACGCCCAAGGCCATTGCGGCGAATGCCCAAAAGATTATGAAGGCAACCAAGCCAATCGTGCCGACCATCTTTCGTGCGCGCATTTTCAGCGCCATAGCGGTCTCCTGGGGTTTACCGGCCTGTCATCTGACTTAGAGCAGATAACGCCCTGCCGAGACCGTGCAAGCGCCGAAGTCCTTTATATTGGGTACAGCGTCGTGCGGCACGGGGCCGCAAAGCGCAGACTATGCAAATTTCTGCGCTTTCGCGCTATACAGTGCCAGGAAATTAGCCTGACACTTGAGAGAAAAATGGCTGTGTTATCTGACGCCAATGCCAACGTCGATCACCGTTCGACCGCAGAGGCAGATCGCTACAAACCGGTGCGTCGCTGGCTGTGGAGTGTGGCCGCCTTGGTGCTGCTCATGGTCGCTGTTGGTGGTGCGACGCGGCTGACGGATTCAGGGCTTTCCATAACGGAATGGCGGCCGATTACGGGGACCATCCCGCCACTTTCCATGAAAGCGTGGGAAGCGGAATTGGAAAAGTACCGCCAGATCCCTGAGTATCAGCGGATCAATCGCGGCATGTCGATGGCCGAGTTCCAGTTCATTTATTGGTGGGAGTGGGGTCACCGGTTCCTGGGACGCGTTATCGGCTTGGCGTTTGTGCTTCCGCTGGTCTATTTCGCTGTCCGCAAGGCTCTTCCGCCGCGCTCGATGCCGAAGCTTTTGGGTCTTTTGGCCTTGGGCGGTCTGCAAGGTTTCATCGGCTGGTGGATGGTGGCATCCGGCCTCACCGAACGTGTCGACGTCAGCCAGTACCGGCTTGGCGTGCATCTTACGATGGCCGCGATAATCCTGGCGAGCATCGCATGGGTGGCGCAGTCCCTTAAGCCGCTTGATCCTGCGCTTGCCGAGCGGCGGGCCTCACCTGCTTTCGGCGCTGTCACGAGCATTATCCTGTCGTTATTTGTGCTTGTGCAAATTTTCCTTGGTGCGCTTGTCGCTGGCGTCGATGCTGGGCTGACCTACACCACTTGGCCGCTCATGGATGGCAACTTCATCCCGCCGGTCGCAAAATTGCTGATCCAAGATCCATGGTTCGCGAACTTTGGCGAAAACCCACTGACCGTCCAATGGGTGCATCGGATGGGCGCATACGGTTTGCTCGCGTTCGCACTCTTCCATGCGTGGCGAATGTCACGGCATGCAAGCGATACACGTGACGCCAGGATGGCTCGTATGCTCGCCGTGATCATCGCGATGCAGGGGGTCATAGGGATCGTGACACTTCTGACCCAGGTTGAGGTAGAGTGGGCGCTACTGCATCAGTTCTGGGCCTTTATGATCTTGACCGTTACGGTTCTTCACGTTGCTCGTCTACGCGGCGTCGGTCTTGTTCTCGACCCTGTGCCGGCAAACGCAAAAAAGCCAGCGCCAGGTTCGTCCGGCGCCGGCTTGATGATTGATGAAGGACGCGCTGCTTAACCCAGCGCCTGTTCCAGATCAGCGATGATGTCCGCCGCATCCTCGATGCCGACCGAGATGCGAACGGTGTCCGGGCTGGCGCCAGCCGCGGTCTTCTGCTCATCGGACAGCTGAGAGTGTGTGGTGGATGACGGGTGAATGACCAGCGAACGCGTGTCGCCAATATTGGCGAGGTGCGAGAACAGCTTAAGACCCTCAACCAGCTTCACGCCTGCCTCGTGTCCGCCCTTCAACCCGAAGGTGAAAACGGCGCCGCCGCCATTGGGCGAGTATTTTTCCTGAAGAGGTTTGTATTTGTCACCCTCAAGTGCGGCGTACGACACCCATGCCACCTTGTCATGGCCTTGCAGATAGCGCGCAACCGCCAAGGCGTTATCGCAATGGCGCTGCATCCGTAGGGGCAGGGTTTCAAGACCGGTCGCGATCAGGAACGAGTTGAACGGCGAGATGGCTGGGCCGAGATCACGAAGGCCCAGAACCCGGCATGCGATGGCGAACGCCATACCACCCAAGGCCTCGTGAAGCTTGACGCCGTGATATTCGTCGAGAGCTTCTGAGAGCTTGGGGTATTTGTCGGACGCGGACCAATCGAAATTCCCCCCGTCGACAATGATGCCGCCCATGGAATTGCCATGGCCTCCGATGAATTTCGTTAATGAATGGATAACGATGTTTGCGCCGTGCTTGATCGGCTGCACCAGGTAGGGGGAGGCCATCGTGTTGTCGGCGATCAAGGGAATCCCGGCTTTCTGAGCAACTGCTGCAATCGCTTCGATATCGGTGATCACGCCGCCGGGATTGGCGATCGATTCGATGAAGATCGCTTTTGTCTTTGGCGTGATCGCAGCCTCAAAGGAGCTGATGTCGTCGGGGTCTGCCCAGACGACGTTCCAACCAAAGCTTTTGAAGGAGTGGTTGAACTGGTTGATCGACCCACCGTAGAGCTTACGCGCGGCGACGAATTCATCGCCCGGCTGCAGCATGGTGTGGAAGACCAGCATCTGCGCGGAATGACCGGATGCAACGGCGAGAGCGGCCGTGCCGCCCTCAAGTGCAGCCACGCGCTGTTCAAGCACGTCCTGGGTCGGGTTCATGATCCGCGTGTAAATGTTCCCGAAAGCGCGCAGACCGAACAGATTGGCCGCATGTTCGGTATCCTCGAACACAAAGCTCGTGGTCTGGTAGATGGGTGTCGCACGCGCTCCGGTCGTGGGGTCCGGCTGAGCCCCCGCATGGACCGCAAGCGTGTTGAACCTGTGGGATTGATCGGTCATGATTTAGCTCCGAAAGCGGGCAGAAGCCCTGGTATGGTGGAAGTGTTCTGAAAATCGAATAAACGTTCTTTATATAGAACGACTGAATGCGTCAACGGTCAGCAATGGCCACTATAAATTTGCGGTAATATATTACCAATATCGTATCACATTGAAATATAAGTAAAATTTAGGTTGCATTGCGATTGACGCGTTGTCGCGCGTTGCGTATACACCGTCCGGCTGACGCCATGGCGTCAAACGTTTTCACACCGACTTATCATGATGAGACCGCCCGCGAGGCGCTGGTCGTACTTGTAAAATGGATTGTCCATGAAGACCTTCTCTGCAAAACCTGCCGAGGTCGAAAAGAAGTGGATCGTCGTCGATGCGGAAGGCCTTGTGGTCGGACGCTTGGCTTCGTTCGTCGCTTCCCGGCTGCGCGGTAAACATAAACCCATTTTTACGCCTCACGTGGACTGTGGTGACAACGTCATTGTCATCAATGCCGATAAGGTGGTTTTCACGGGCCGCAAGCGCGAGCAGAAGAAGTACTTCTGGCACACGGGCTATCCTGGCGGGATCAAAGAGCGGACAGCGAAAGCGACCTTGGAGGGGCGCTTTCCTGAGCGCGTCGTGCTGAAGGCTGTAGAGCGCATGCTTCCGCGCGGCCCGCTTGGCCGCCAACAGCTGTCCAACCTCAGGGTATATCCCGGCGCGGATCATCCGCACGCGGCCCAGCAGCCTGAGTCGGTCGATTTCAAGAGCTTCAATACGAAGAACAGTCGGAGTGCCGCCTGATGAGTGAACAGATCAATTCGCTAGAAGACCTTGGTGGTGCGCTTGGTGTTGAACCCAGCGATGGCGTTGTTACCGAAAGCGCTCCGGTTCATGTCCAGAAGCTTGATGAGCATGGTCGGGCCTATGCAACCGGTAAGCGGAAGGACGCCATTGCGCGCGTCTGGATTAAGCCGGGTAGCGGCAAGATCACCGTCAATGACAAAGATTTTTCCGCCTACTTCGCACGTCCCGTTCTGCAGATGATCGTGCAGCAGCCGATCGTTGCCGCCTCACGCGATGGTCAGTACGACATCGTCGCGACGGTTAAGGGTGGCGGCTTGTCGGGGCAGGCTG